>NZ_AEWE02000031.1:0-49940 GCF_000190455.2 Pseudomonas sp. TJI-51 | reverse complement strand
GAAACCAGGGGCGATTCATACTGGTTGGGAGCTATGCCCTCAAAGAGAACCGAGCAGTGGCAGAGTTACTCGCTCAAATCACTCAAGAAGCTGAACGCATGGACCTTGCAACGGCCTTCCCGGACTCAAGCAAAACCTCACACCAGAGCTGATCACCACCTGCTAATGCCGCGAAGCGATTGCCCAAGCGCCAATGGGGGGACTGGATTTTGCTCTATTGCAGGGCTGTTTAGGCCACAAGATACTTAGCACGCTTTCTGTCTAGCCTGATAAAATCTCAGGCCACTTCTTGGAGAATCTCATGTCCCGTCTCGCTGAATTTCGCCTTCTCGAACAACAGCTCGCCGCGCAGCTCGCCGAACTGGAAGCACTGAAGAATGATTCCGCCCTGAAGCAGGAAATGGAATTCGAAACGAAGCTCCGCAACCTGCTCAACGATTACGGCTACAGCCTGCGTCACGTGATCCAGATCATTGATCCGCAGCCCGTAGATTCCGGATCTATTGCACAAAAACCTGCACGGAAACCACGAGTAGTGAAAACCTACAAGAACCCGCATAGCGGAGAAGTCGTTGAGACGAAGGGGGGCAATCAGCGCACTCTGAAGGCCTGGAAGGCAGAGTACGGTGCCGAGGTGGTTGAGTCCTGGTTAGCCAACTGACTGTGCTGTAGTCGACCTGTGGCAGGAGCATAAACGTGAATCGTCGCCAAATGCGAATTCCCATTCTGGGGCGCGACGATTTTTTTGGTAGGTGGTAATGACACACCATTTATGCGCATTAAATAGAGGTCCACTTCAGAAACGGACGCTCCAAAATGCGCAATGCTCTCGTCACAATCTCAGTAAACACCCTCGCAAGCATCCTGGCTGGTCTCATGCTCCACTGGATCACCCCCCCTCCTACTGCCGAAGCCATTCGATCCGGGATCGCGACGCCTGTCTCACCGTCTAAGTCGGTTACCGAGCCTTGACATCTGCACCTCCGAATCATGTGGCCGGCTTACCCAGTGGATGCCTCAAAAAAGCAGAACTTGGGGACCAGTTCGCGCCCCGCCCGAAGCGCATGAAGTGATGTTCCGTTTTTAGACCAAGCGAGAGCACGCCAGGCTTACAAGTCAGTTGCATGATCAGCTGAACGAATTGCTGGAGCATTTCGTAAACCTCAACGAGGGGCTGTACTTCGGGGGCGGATGTCACGGTATTGCAGAATTTCACTATGCTCGATGCGGAGGATGAAGACTTCGTGCATTACAGCCTGCACGACTGGTTCAGTTTTGGAGACGCCATAGAAGACGACGATTTGCTGATTGAGCGGCCTTGATCGACGGTGCTGGGCCATAGCTGACGGCTGGTCTGCCTACCAACTGATCCGTTCCGTGGCAGGTGTTATTTTCTCTACAAGAATAGCCTCCACGCCTCGGGCGGGTCCCAGACCTGCACTGCGCACCAGGGGGTTAGTTGTTTCTGGGGCTCACAGACTCCTTACGGGGTAATCCCATGCTTCTGGCAAGGCCTGCCACCGGAGGGTGACCACCTAAGGGGCAGATAGGCCTTCCTGCTACCGAACTTCGCTGGGTACGATCAATAAACCCTCTATTGATACGGTTTTGGCAAAGATGGATGTGTACAAGCTCCGCATTGAAGACACTGAAAGCAAAACCATAGACAAGGATCGGTTCGAGTCTGAGACCTTCCGCAGGGAGCCGTGGTATCAGCCCGGAAGCGCGGGCAAGCTGGCTCAGTTCGCGGTGTGCCCGGCATGCGACAACCCTGTCCAGCTGGTAGGGCTGTATGAGTTACCCCCAAACGTAAAAAATCCCTTCGGAAAGCACGCGACGAAGAGCATTCGCGGTATCGCTCCATTTGATGGAGAGGCCCGTAACGATTGCCCATACTTCCAGCCCCGTCAGCACAAGAAGACCGACCGAAAAACCGGTTTTGACGGCGTACCGCGGAAGATTCTCAGGCTTTTGATAGAACAGTTTGACCGCGTGGTTTACATCCTGGAGAAGGAAACCCAGGTGGTGCTCTCGGAGAAAGCCTTGCGAGGCATGCTGCAGCGTTACAAAGGGGAGCGCGGCTACCTCTATACCGGTGCGACGCTACGCAACGTGCCATGGATCTTCGCCTATATGTCGGACGCCACTCGGCTCTTTGGCCAGAAGATAGGTGGGAATGCTGAGCTTGTGAAAGCGATAGAGTCTCAAGTGCCAGGGGCGGAAATCAGCACCAAAGGCCGGCTGGAGGCGAAGAGCCTTCCTGGGATGAAAGGCCCCTACTTCGATCTCAAGATGAGTTTCATCCGCCACCGGATCTCTAAGGATAACGAGGAATCCGGCCTGGTTGAGAGCATGGAGTTTGTAGTGTCCCAGCTTCGCAAAGGTGAGCTTGAGCACATTCACAAGCAGGTGCTCAAATTCGATCCGGCTTGGTTCGAGAGCCTCATCCGAATGCCTGTTGATCATCCCTATCGCAGGATGGACCGAGTGGATATGGCCCGTGAAGAGCTAGGCGATTTGCTGGTGTCGAACGGGTAGAGGTGAGCATCGTGTAAACCTATTTTTTTACCTGTTAACTACAGTGGTTAACAGGTAAAAAAACTGGTTTACAGGGACAGCGCTCGGCAGCTGTCCAGAACTGCTGCCAAGCGATAGCTCTATACCGCTATCAGCTACCAGCTGGTGCTTGGACGACCGTTAGCTGAATCCTGGAGGGCCGCTTAGCCCCCATATGTACGGTATTTCGAGCAGTCCTTTTTTTGTTCGCGCAGCCTTCCGGCTCACCGCTGTTGGGGTTTACGTCGAACCGTGGGAAATTGCTGCCGGCAATCTCAAGGCGCAAGCTGTGACCGCGCTTGAACAGGTTGCAGGTTGCAAACGGTTCGATCTGCACCTTGAAACATTCCCCAGGTACCGTCGGCTTCGGATCGTTCCAGCTGTCCCGGTATCGGCAACGAATGATGCCGTCTGTAATGTTCATGGCATACCCCTCTGGGAAGTCATCGCTTGGCGGATAGACGTCGACCACCTTAGCGGTAAAGTCAGTGTCTAAGCCGTCGGTCTCGACCCACAGCTGGATCGTTACCGGACCGGCGACAGCAAGGTCAGCTTCAAGCGGCTCAGTTTCGAAACACAGCACATCGTTGCGCTGGCAGATGGCGCTGCCATCTCCGCGCGCGCCGAAGAAGCGTGGTGTTTCTCGCTGATCAAACGCTCCGCCTTCGAAGACAGGAGCGCCGGAAGTCAGCGCGCCGCCGATGGTCGGTACTGGATTAGATGGATCGGCGAGGAAGTGGCAAGCAGCATCGGTTGCCGCTGGCCCCCCTTTGCTCAACTGACCGTCAGGATGAAGATAAAGATCCAACCGCTGGCTGCCAGGTAATGGCCACTGCTGTGCATCAAGCCACTGACCACCATGATCTATTCGCGTGTCCTGAAGCTTGCGACCACTACCACCGCCCATCATGAATACCTGCACCTGTTGGGCTGGTGCAGTGATCTGTAGCTGCAGATGGTTTACAAACCACTCAATACGACAGGACAGCCAATCCTGCGCCACTTGCCCATCGAAAGCGGCGGCTGGGCCAAACTCGGCATCGCCGCTGTGGCTAATGTTGCGGTCGCCATGCAGCCAAGGGCCCATCACGAGTCGTTGTGGTGCCTTACCGTTCGCGACGAAGGCAGCAAAGTTATCCAGGGTTGAGCTGACATAGGCGTCATACCAGCTCGACATGTGCAGCACCGGAATATCGGGAATGTTGCTGCGATAGTGATCGGCGCAAATGCCCAACTGTTGCCAATAGGCATCGAAACAGCCGCGGCCCCATTGGTCGAACAGGTAGTCCTCATACGCTGGCGCATGACGCAGCGGTGAAAATCCTGGACGCCACGGCATATGGGCGAACCAATGCCGGATGTCTTCCTGCTCCAATGCTTCGCGCAATAGTGGATCGGCTTTGGCTGCCGGACTTTCCTTGGCCTGCTTGTATGCCCATGTGGCCTGTTTGAGCTCGAATGCGCCTCCTTGGCGGATGCCACATTGATAAGCGTTGGCGAAGCCTCCAGAGTCCAGCACCATCGTCTTCAGCCCTGGAGGATTTAAGCAGGCCATAGCGAGCTGAGTATGGGCTGCATAAGAAAGACCCATGCTTCCGACCTTCCCATTGCACCAAGGCTGCTCGACCAACCAGGCCAAAGTGTCGTAGCCGTCTTCTGCTTCGTTGACGTACTTGATGAATTCGCCTTCGGAGGCGTAGCGACCGCGGCAGTCCTGAAACACAGTGACGAAGCCATGTTCGGCAAAGGCTTGGGCCATCTCTTCACGCCCTAAGTGATGACCATTCAGGCATTTCTCCGAGCGTGAGGGCTTGCTCTTGTCGTATGGAGTGCGTTCGATCACCACTGGCCACACGCCGGTACTTTCATCAGGCAGGTAGACATCGGTGGCCAACCGAACGCCATCGCGCATCGGGACCATCAGGTTTCTGAGGATTTGCATGTTTGACACTCAAAGCAGTAGGGCCGCATACGCGGCCCGAGATTTCAGTAGCCGGTCAGAACGGCAATGGAGAGGAGGCACATGGCGATGGCCGCGAATACCAGGCACAACGGCCAGATGAATCGCGCCCATTGACCCCATCCGACTTGAGCGGTCGCAAGCAGCACTAGTAGGCCACTTGAGGTAGGAGTGATCAGGTTTGTTAGACCATTGCCCAGCAAAAAGGCATACACAGTGGTCTGAGCGCTCACACCTGACAATTGCCCCAACGGTCCGAAGATTGGCATGGTCACTGCTGCTTGCCCCGACGTGGACGGGATCAGGACATCCAGCCCGAGTTGTGCGAAGAACATGCCGTACGCCGAAACTAGAGGGCCGTGATCGCTGACCAGGTTGGAAAGGTTGTTGACGATAGTGTCGAGCACCTGGCCAGTGCTGAGGATGATCTCCACCGCAGTGGCGAGACCGATCAGCACGCCGGCCATTAGCACCTTCTTCATTCCGTCGACGAATGCGCCGGCAGCCTCGCTGGCACCGATGCCAGCCACCACACTGAACACCATGCTCATCGCCAAGTAGTACGCAGACAACTCTGGGTACTTCCAGTGCCAGCGATTGGAGGCATAAACCAGGAAGGCGACGCCCGCTCCCAGCAGTAGAAGGTTGAGACTGTGGCGTGGCGCTAGCGGTGTGCGCTTAAAAGTAAACTCAGCACTGGCGTCGTAACCCAGTCGGCGTACAGTCATTAACACGAAGCCAATGCCGACCAGCAGAAACACCAAGTAGGCTGCCACACGCATATTCAGCCCGCTGAACATTGGAACGCCCACTAGCGGCTGGGCAACCGCCAATGCCACGGGGTTGGTAATCGAACCCAGATAGCCGATTTTCACCGAGATCACCACGATCGCCAGACCAACAATGTTGGGCAGCCCCAGGCGATTGGCCATCGCTACCATTAGCGGGACGATCAGGATGAACTCTTTGGCCAGTCCCATGAACGTGCTACCGGCCGAGAACACCAGCATCAAGCAGGGTACCAGCACGTAGATGTTGCCCCGGGTAAGGCCAAGTATCCGCTCAAGACCAGCATCGATTGCCCCGGCCTTGTTCAGCACGCCAAACATTCCGCCGATGAACAAAACCATGAAGATCAGGCCGGCTCGCTTCTCGATGCCCTGTGGAATGGCCATGAAAGCCTCAACCAAGGAGACCGGACGTGCAGCAGAATCGGTTGTGGCACGCGGCTCTGTGGAAAATAGCTGGCTTAGAGAGGCGTCCTTTTCCAAGGTCTGGTACGAACCGGGGACAACAGCGATGTCTTTGCGCTGGAACTGGCCTGAATCGACGAAGTAGGTGAAGGCCAGAGCCATGAAAACAATGCTCAACAGGATCAACGCAGGATTGAGCTGCTTGGCCGGGCGAGGGATGTCTGCTTTTCCAGCAGGCGCGGCTTGCGCCGCCGGTGCATGAGGTAGGTTCATGGTGCGCGATCTCGATTATTGTTTTGTAGGGGCCCAGGGCTACAGGGCGCACACTAGTTCAATCGGATGCAGTCACTCAACGTTATGAGTAAATCGGGTTGGGCTATGCAATTTATTGCGTTGGCGTAGAACCATTCACCTCTGTGAGCCTGTTACGCATGTGCTCCGCGAAACTCTCAACCAGCAAAGAGCGTGGCTGGTCTTTGCGGAAAATCAGGCCAAAACGATAGCAAAGCGCAGGTCTCAGCGGCTTGGCGATCAAAGGAAGGCCACCAAACTCTTTGGCCAAAAGACCATTGATAATTGAGACCCCCATACCCTCTGCAACGAATGCGCAAGCAGCACTGACCGAGTGGACCTCTACGCGAACTTGAGGGGTAATTTCAGCCTCTCGGAAACGCAGGTCGAGTTCAGATCGAAGGCTCCTTTGCCGCCCCAGAAGCACGAGGGGTTCATACCGCAATGCTTCGAGACTGACCTCCGATAGCTCCGCCAGTGGATGGCTTTGGTGCATGACGCACATCCCTTCGGTCTCCAGTACCGGTAGCACTTCAAAATGCTGAAGTTCCGTAGGCAAACGCACGAAAGCGAAGTCAGCGCTTTTGTCGAGTACGGCCCTTTCCAGCGCATCGTATCCGCCGGTGATGACCTCTACGACGACGTCCTCACGGCCCTGCATGAATTCGGCAACGATCCTCGGTAGCAAGTGTTGAGACATGCTGGTCGGTACTGCAACCTTGAGCAGACTCCGGCGCGAATGACCCAGTCTCAGCTCATCTGCCATGCGTTGTACGCGCTGGAGGTTGTCTACGAGCTCCGCCACCTGTCCAAGGAGTTCTTCCGCCTCAGGAGTCGCCATCAATCTGCCCTTACGTCGAAGGAAGAGCGCGAGGCCTAAGTGATCTTCGAGCTGAGTTAACAAGCGGCTGACGGCCGATTGGGACAAGCCCATACGGGTAGCAGCTCCGATGGTAGAGCCCGTTGTCATGATGGCTTGAAAAGCTTCGAGTTGTTTGAGGTTCACAAGATACTCCGAGGTTTCTTACCAACTAAACGCATAGCCTCATGCGTATTACTCATAACGTTGTTGCCGATTCCACGACGGGTTAGTGTCCGCCGCATGAGTGAATCCCGTCCAGCATGACGCTGCGTAATCTGCGATGGATAGTACTGGGTCGCTCCATTTTGATGCTGCCAAAAATCACAATACACAGCAGAGATTTCCGATGAACACCCTCACAACATCGCGCACACTCGCGTGTGCAAGCGTCATTGCTAGCTTGTTCCCCAATTTTGCTGAAGCAGACTTCTTCAAAGACTCCGAGGGCCGGCTGGCTCTGCGAAATTACTATTTCAATGATGGATTTCGTGATGGGGGCGAAGATCGCAAAGAGTGGGCGCAGGGTTTTCTGCTCAAGCTACAGTCAGGTTACACCGAAGGACCTGTAGGCTTTGGTTTGGAGGCACTGGGACTTTCAGGAATCCGGCTCGACTCAAGCGCTAAGCATGCGGGGACAGGCCTTCTGCCGGTCCACGACGATGGTCGGGCAGCTAGCGAATATTCGAGTCTTGGCATTACCGCTAAGGCCAAATGGAATGACCTTTTGGTCAGTGGTGGCACTCTCCTCCCCAAAATCCCCGTCCTGGTTTACAACGATGGTCGACTACTACCTCAAACGTTCCGAGGTACCCAAGCGGAGTACACCGGTGTTGATCGGTTGTACCTTCAAGCTGGGCATCTAGACAAATTCAAAGCCCGAAACTCTACCGATAGCGTCGATATATTTCCTCAGGGATATTCCGGAGGTGGCGGTACGGACTTTGATTTTGCGGGGATGCGCTACGACCTCACCAAACAGCTCAGTTTTAGCAGCTACTACGGGGAACTTCGGGATTTCTACCGCCAACAATTTTTCGGGTTGGTTTACACACTGCCGCTTGGCCCAGGCAAGCTAACTAGCGATCTACGTTACTTTATCAGTGATGATGCTGGCGCAGCCCGTAATGGTGTAGTTGATAGCGATATGTTTAGCGGTTTACTCAGTTATCGTCTGGGTGGCCACACGTTCAGTGCTGGATATCAAAAGGTTGATGGCAGCACCGCACTTCCGTACGTGAGCGTAAGCACGGTCTACTCGTTCAGCAATGCTAGCGTTGGCAAATTCATTCAGCCCGGAGAGCGGACCTGGATGGCGAGGTACGACTACGATTTTACTAGCATGGGAATTCCTGGACTGAGCTTCATGACCCGCTACTACAAGGGCGAGGATGGGGTCTATCGTGGTCAGGAAGCCCGGGAGCACGAGTCCAATACGAACCTGAAATATGTGATCCAGGACGGGCTCTTCAAAGGTGTGGGGGCTGAGTTTCGATATGCAGTGGCCAGGAGCACGTACAGCAGCGACCGGGATAACTACCGCTTGTATCTGACGTACGACATTGCATTGTGGTGATAGCTTCAAGTTCCCCTTGAAGCCGTCATCTAAAGGCAGCTCCCGCAGTCGGGAGCTGCCTTGTTAACCTACTCCCCCTTTTTGTGCTTGTGGGGTTTCAGGTCCGGATGGTCCTTCTGCTTCTCAGGCGTGACTCGCTGCCTTTTATCCGGAGTGCCATCTTCGTTAGTTCGTTTAGGGCCTGGCTTGATGCTCATGCGAGATTTCCTTTATCGCTTGGGTTGGTGGGTGCTGCTATGTAGTTAGTCCAGCTTCTTATAGCTGTCAAAGCGGACGGGAGCAGAAGCACTTGGCATCCCAGAGGGGCCATCCTACTTCGTGTCTTAGAGGCCTGAGTAAGAGCCTCCTGGCAAGGGCTTGCACGGGGCAGTGAAATCCAAGGCTGAGCGGTACGAGGACGTCTGGACATTCATCATCCCGAGCACTGTGTGAAACAGGTTGTCGTGGCTAAGAGGTGAGCTTGCTTGAGCTTTCAAACAGCCGACGTTGAGCCTTTCACTCTTCGCAAGAGAATCGGACATCCAAAGCACCAATGGCACCTTGGTTTGCTCTTCAGGAGCCATCGCATAAGGCAGCCCATGCAGGTAGAGCCCACCCTCACCCAGTGATTCTCCGTGGTCAGAAACGTACAGGAGCCCAGTGTCGAATTTGGTGTTCGCTGCCAGGATGTCGATCAGCCCGGCTGTAACGTAGTCGGTGTAAAGGATCGAGTTATCGTAGGCATTGAGCACTTCCTGCTGCTTACATTTGTCGAGCTCGTTGGTCTCGCACACCGGCGCGAATTTCTTGAATTGCGCGGGGTAGCGCTTGTAGTAGGCCGGGCCATGGCTACCTTTGTAGTGGAGCACCAGGACAGCATCGCCTTCTTGACGCTTGATGAAGTCTTGCATCTCCGAGAGCAGCACCCCGTCCTTACACTCCTCGCTGGTGCAAAGTTGGGGATCCGCGTGAGAGGCAGCCTTGTGGTTGGGAACCCTGTCGCAGGCCCCTTTGCACCCCGAGTTGTTGTCAGTCCACATGACACTAATGCCTGCGCGTTGAAGCACGTCGAGCAGCCCTTCTCGGCTCTTGGCCAAGCCATCTTTGTACTCGGCCTTACCCACATCCAGGAACATGCATGGCAACGAAACTGCGGTGGCGGTGCCGCAGGAGCTGACGTTGGAGAAGCTGATGACGTTGCGTTTTTCCAGCTCCGGGTTCGTTTCACGGGTGTAGCCATTGAGGGAGAAGTTGGCGGAGCGGGCGGTCTCTCCTACAGCCAGTACCAGCAGCCTAGGTTTACGGGCCGCCCCCTGTCGATTAACTACCGCATCAGTTCCAATGGCCGTCAGCGTTTTAGGTGTGGCCAGCTGGCGCTTCAGGTAACCATGGCCAGCCGCAAACAAGTTGGTGGGTACCAGGATCAGTCGGATCTCCCGATTGTTGCGCAGCAAGGAGGCATATGACTGGTATTGACTCAGCACGATGCCAGACAAGGTCAACAGAGCGAGCGACAGAGCAATGACCCTGCTGACCAAAGCTCTGGCCCAAGGCTTGCGCCGGAGGGGAACCCGGGAGATCAGGTAGACGGGCAACACCCCAACCATTGCGACCCACAGACCGAGCTTCCAATTCAGCAGCTCGGTTGCCTCAGCGACGTCTGTCTCCACAACGTTGGTGAACATTGTGTAATCGATCACGATGCCATAGGCATTCATGAAGTAACTCGCAAAAGCCGCGCTGATCAGTACGAGACATAGAAAAGGTTTGGTCAGCCGCGCCCATGACAGCAAGCTCAGAACCGTAAACACCCATGCGAATACTATGACTGGGAGGCTAGCTGCTAGCAGCCAGTTCACTTCATCGGTTTTGAATACCAGCTTCCAGAGCACGCTCCAGAGCTCAGCATTCGCGAATAGCAGCAACCAAAGAGTTACCAGCCCAATGAGCAGATTAGTGCTGATGCCTTCCTGTCGGGCAGTGCGAATAGCAAAGATCCATTTACTTAACAGGGTGTGAACAATGGATTTTGAAGGTGTCATTATCAAACTCTGAGAGGCTGCTTATCCATGCGTTAGCTGTGGAGTTAGCGGGAGCTGCTTGGCAAACCATCGACAGATGCTGAGCGATTGCGCAATGTGCGGAGCGCCAGAGGCCTTAGGGCCTAGGCGTTGGAGACGCTTAGAATGTGTGAGGCATAGGGACAAAAGAGAAATAAATCTCGCTGAGCGCATTATTTCCGGCGCCTGATAACGACACGATGACCTCGTGATTACAATGCTGACAGAAATGCAATAACTGCTGTTTTAATTGCCATCGACCAGGCTATGATAAAAATTAGGGCGACACCATCTATTAAACGCAGAGCACCGCTCAGCTAGATAAATTTAATTTCACAAACAAAACGGCTTCGTTTTGACGTAGGCTAATTTTGAACTTTCACTTTAACTTACAAGTCTTTCTCGCGAGCAGAACATTCTTTTCAACTTTTGCTCGTTAATATGTCACCCATCAATGAGGGGCGAATACCATGAGCTTTTTCAAAAATATCCTGGGCGGGCACCATGGCCGTGGAAACCACGGTGGAGGCAAGCACCACAGCGGGGGACATGGGGCCGAGCAATACGATCGCCATGGCCGGCAGCAGGGCTGCGACGGCGGCAACCAGGTGTATGACGGCGGGCGCCATGCCACTCCAGCCCCCATTAAAGATCTGCAGGGCTGCAGGCAGTGCCGGACGGCCAACGATCCGTCAGCACGCTTTTGTCTAAACTGCGGAACACCACTATCGAGTGGTTGCACCGCCTGTGGCTCGTTGCTGAGCGCAGGAGCAAAATTCTGCAGTCAGTGTGGCCAAGCGACGCTCTAACGATAGGCAGACAGGAAGGCCAACGAGACCACAACCCTGCGCAAGGAGAAATACGTGGGTTCAAATCATGACCATGGCAGCGCTGCAGTACGCGAGGGGCATCAGAAGAAGCTAATCATGGCGCTCGCCTTGACTGGCAGCTTCATGATTGCAGAAGTGATCGGTGCGTGGATTACCGGCAGCCTGGCGCTGCTGTCTGACGCATCCCACATGTTCACAGATACTGCCGCCTTGGCGATCTCACTGATTGCACTTCAGATAGCCAAGCGCCCGGCGGATCAGAAAAGAACCTTCGGCTATGCGCGCCTGGAGATTCTGGCTTCGACGTTCAACGCCGTGCTGCTCTTCCTGGTGGCGATGTACATCTTGTACGAGGCCTACCAGCGCTTTTTCATGCCGGCGGAGATCGCTACCGGGGCGATGATGTGGATCGCAATCGCCGGCCTGATCATCAACCTAATCTCGATGCGCCTTCTGGCATCTGCGAGCAACGAGAGCCTTAACGTCAAAGGCGCCTACCTCGAAGTTTGGAGCGACATGCTCGGCTCGCTAGGCGTAATCATTGCAGCACTCATCATCCGCTTCACGGGCTGGACCTGGGTCGACACGATTGTCGCTGTGGCAATCGGACTTTGGGTACTGCCGCGGACGTGGCAGTTGCTTCGCGAAAGCCTGGGGATTCTCATGGAGGGTGTGCCGAGGGGGCTCGACGTTACGGCAATCGAGGCCACCATCCGCGGCGTAGATGGGGTCACGGACGTTCATGACTTGCACGTCTGGGCCGTCAGCAGTGGCAGCAACGTGATGACGTCGCACGTAGTGGTACGGGATTCTGCAGATGGGGATGCTGTGTTGGCGGCCGTCGTGGATGCTGTCAGCGATGGATTTGAAATCCATCACTGCACCATCCAGATCGAGCGGGCAGCTTTCCACGAGAGCGTTCCCTCGCCCTCGCACTGATCGATCGGTAAACACCATGCAGACACATCCCCTTCCTGGCTGAGGGGGATGTTGTAGAAGAAATGCGATGAGGGATGGCGTAAACGGCAGGAGCACTTCGAGAGGGGTTGGAGAATGGCTTCACCTCCCCCGTCCACAATCCCCAGAAGGTTCAGCGATGGCTTGGATCATCACGAAGTACCTACTCACTGCCGGAATAGTGATTCTCGTATCAGAGCTGGCGAAACGCAGTGACAAGCTGGGCGGCCTGGTCGCCGCCCTACCCCTGGTCACTGTCTTGACGCTGGTCTGGCTCTATTTGGAGAACCAGAGCATGGAGAAGATCTCCAATCATGCTTGGTACACGTTCTGGTACGTGCTTCCTACACTGCCGATGTTTATCGCGTTCCCGTTGCTGCTACCTAAGCTCGGCTTCTGGCCGACCCTTATCAGCAGCATCCTCATCACAATGGCCAGTTTCGGATGTTTCGCCGTACTGCTGCGCCGGTTCGGCATTGAGCTTCTATGATCCGGCGACCGCAGACATCATCTTGATGAGCCTTAACGGCTGTTAATACACTCGCCCTTCACCAGGTAGCGAACCATGTGCAGCTCGCCTTTCGAGTCTTCGTAGGTCATCATACTTCTTACATTACCGCAGTACCGCACGCTGGGTGATACATACACCAACTTACCAACGTCAAGGTCCATACCGTAGGCATAGTCTTCAAGTTGAGGCATGGGCTTTTTTACGCGCTGAGCATAATCCGCAGTAGCCTCTCTAGCAGAACGCTCAATGCGTTGGTTTATTTCCATACCGCTTTGTGCATTGGCTGTTAGTGATGTGAAGAGCATAAACACGGCGATCGCTGATACAGTAGTGTTCATAAGAAGTCCCTTAATAAAAAAGCGCCCGTAGGGGGGCGCTAAAATTCACCTACCAAAGGAGCGTATGGTTTACAGGTGAATGCATTGACGAGAACAACTGCCCGCTGCTCTTGCCAAGCTGCTTTGAAATGAGACAATTTCCAAAGCAGCGATGCCTCTTCCGCTGCCCTTAAACTAGCAAAGGAGGCTAACACCAAGATGATCGCGCAATTACAATTTGGACATGTAATAGATTGTAAGGTAATTATTCGGGAGACTACTGAGCCACCAAGTGAACTAATTCGCAGAAAGGCGTAGCAGTTCGCGGCCGTGCATGGGGACTGCCTGCGTGGCGCACTCGATGCAAGGCCAGCGCCAGTCTCTGCAAGCTGGCGACCGAAATACTGCCTGTCATGGCCGATTCCGCCTGTCAGGCGAAGCTGTCATACACCGTCGCAGACCCCAGAATCCGCTAAGCTCAGAGCTGGAGCCTGCATGACTGTCAGAAATCTTGCGGCTACATTACAAATTTGTAGGATTTCGCCGCGGCCAGCTTCTTCGCGTTAAGATTCAAGCGTCCTCAGGTGACCCGGCGTATGGACAGAGGTAGCGACTACCACATGCCATACCCTCAGCCTATCTTTCGAACAGCCTGCAACCATAATCTTGGCGGATTAGGCCAACTCCTTCCTCACACCTTGAGATAAGTTATGCGCGTTCTAGTTGTGGAAGACGAAATTAAAACTGCCGAATATCTTCAGCAGGGCCTATCCGAAAGCGGGTATGTCGTAGATATCGTGCACAACGGTGTAGATGCCCTGCACTTGTTCAACACTAATGTCTATTCGTTGGTCCTTCTGGACGTGAACCTCCCCGGTATCGACGGCTGGGACCTGCTGGAAACCATCCGTAAGACCAGCCGGGTCCGCATCATCATGCTGACCGCCCGCGGACGCATCAATGACAAGCTCAAGGGCTTGGACGGCGGCGCGGATGACTACCTTGTGAAGCCATTCGAATTCCCTGAACTGCTTGCTCGCATCCGTTCGCTGCAACGCCGTGGTGATGAGTTGGTCGAGAAGAGCTCGCTGAAAATTGCGGATCTGGAACTCGACTCCGTCCGCCATCGCGTCTTCCGCGGTGGCACACGCATCGATCTCACCACCAAGGAATTTGCGCTTCTGCACCTGCTCATGAGCCGAACGGGCGAAGCGCTGACTCGTTCCCAGATCATCTCGTTGGTCTGGGATATGAATTTCGATTGCGACACCAATGTCATCGATGTAGCCATCCGGCGCTTGCGCTCGAAGATCGATGACCCGTTTGAAACCAAGCTCATTCACACGCTTCGTGGCGTTGGGTACGTTTTTGAGGAACGCGCATGAGGCCATTCAGCCTGGCTGCAAAGCTGGGGTTAAAAGTTGGGTTGATGAGCGCAGCGTTGCTGCTTCTGTTCGCCACCTTTGGCTATCTGATGGTAGGTAAGGCTCTGGAAAGAAATGCCCGAGCGGACCTGGAAGTAAAGATGGCGGGGATGGCTCACAACCTGTCCACCATCCCGGATATCTCCGGCGTCAACGCAGATGCACATCAGCTTGTCGATTTGGTCATGGGCCACAACAACCTGTATGTGAGCATATTCGATACCTCACAGAATCAGACTCCTCTGCTCTCGATTGGCTCGAAACAGGTCAATCTGGAGGTGCACAAGTTTCAGCCGGCGGCCCAGCCTAAAGAGCATGAATGGCGTGATACGCAGGACCGTCCTCTGCTGAGTGCTTCTCGGATCATGCGCTTGGGCGATGGAACAGAGGTCAGCGTCTATATGACCATGGACCAGTCATCCAGTGAGGCACTGCTTGATGCGTTGCTGACTTGGGCCTTGATGATGTCCCCCGTCATCCTCGCACTGATCTTGGCCATTGGCTGGTGGACCGTGCGCAGAGGCCTGCTGCCGCTGACCAAATTCCTCAAGGTGGCGTCAAAGATCTCAACGGAGAGCCTCGACCATCGTCTTCCGACTGATGGGATGCCGGCAGAACTCAAGAAGCTCGCCGACGGCATCAACATCATGCTGGCTCGCCTGGATGATGGCGTTCAGCAGCTCTCGCAGTTCTCTGACGACCTTGCCCACGAACTTCGAGCACCGCTTTCCAACCTGATGGGCAAGGCCCAGGTTGCCTTGACCAGAGAAAGATCGCTTTCCGAGTACCGGGAGGTTCTAGAGTCGTGCACAGAAGAGTTGGACCGCATGAGCCGCATGGTTTCCGACATGCTGTTCTTGGCCCAGGTCAGTCACCCTGCGTCCATGGTGGAGTTCGAACCGGTGTCCCTGGTCGACGAGGTTCAGCGCGTATGCGACCTCTTCAGCATTTCGGCAGAGGAAGGCGAGATCCAGCTGCAGATTTCTGGGAGTGATGATGTGGTACGCGGGAACCGCCTGATGGTTCAACGGGCCGTCTCAAACCTCGTGTCGAACGCGATCCGCTACTGCCCTCGCGGCCGCACGGTCTACGTGAAGGTGCAGCATAGTGCGAGCGGTACGACCTTGAGTGTCGGCAACCCCGGCCGCGGTATTGCCAAGGAACACCATGCGCACTTATTTGAGCGGTTCTACCGTGTGGACAAGAGCCGAGCACGGAGCGAAGGCGGTACCGGTCTTGGCTTGGCCATTGTGCAGTCGATCATGAGCCTGCACCAAGGGTCGGCGAGCGTGGAGGTGACCGAAGAAAACTTCACCTGGTTCCACCTTCACTTTCCCGCAGCCCAGCAACTGCAGCCAGCAATGACCGCCGCTTAAACCGCGCAGACATGATTAGGCCCGTCCATCGACGGGCCTTTTTGTTTGCTCAATGCATCAGTGCCGGAGGACCACAGGGTCCATAGGCGACCGCAGAATCACCGACTTGATGATCTTCTGCTCGTCAGGATTGGCGTTCTTCCACAGGTGTGAGAAGTACTGAGCATTCACTTTCTCTTGAGCACTTACGCTGCCGGCGGCATCGATCAGGCGCATGGTCGAGTAGACACAGATCAGCGCCAGAATGAAGAACGACGTGGCGACCACCATCACATAACGCTTGGCCAGCACCGGTGCCCGCTTGAGCTCCTGGATAGAGGCGTCCGCCGCCTTTGTCGCTGCTGTAAGCTCCGAGATCAGTGGCTGGATGGCGGTGTCGACTCCGCGGCATGCAGCTGAATACGCTGATGCAGCGGCGCGCAAGGCAACCTCCTCCGCGTTCGACCAAGCCTTCTCCGCCTTTCGCACCTCCTCCTGAATCTGCCGGCCGACAGCGTCCACCTGCTCCACCAGTTCGTTCGACCTCTCCAGAACAGCGCTGGAGGTCCGCGTCTGCGAGGTCAGCTCATCGAGCTGGACAGTGAGTTTTTCAGTGCAGCGGCGAAAGTCACCGATAGCAACTGCCCAGGGCTCTATGTCATTCATGGCTATCTCCTAGGGCGGCCAACAACGCCGCGCTGAATTAACGCGCTAGATATCAAAATTGTAATTTAAGAGAAAATTCTTAGTCGCCCTCGACAGTGCCGAGATAGACATGATCCTTCCAGATTTGAGGATTTAACGCATCCTGCCTGCCGCCAAAATTACGGAATTGTAATTATTGACTCACCTTGTCGTTAGCTTCGCGTTCCTAAACTACAAACCAACAAAGGCCGCTAATCAGGCAGGCCTAGTATGAACCGAGGTTCACAATGAAATTTGTCAAATCTATCGCTATTGGCAGCCTGCTGCTGGGTCTCATGGGTACCGCTTACGCTGAAGGTGGCTTCGAGCGAGCGAAACAGTTCAATGAAAACTTCCGAACCGAACAGGCTCGCCTATGGAGCGATGACTCTTCGGACCAGAACAAACAACAAGTCGCTCAAGAGCAAAAGAAAGAAAGCAAGGATGGTAAGGAACAAGCCGACAATTAATCGGCGGTTAAATAGGACTTCAAATGACGAAAGAAATCGACAAAAAAGCCAGGATAAAACCTGGCTTTTTTGTGCTTGGAATTTAGCCTTCGTTCTTGCGAGGCGTTTCCGCATTGCTTTCTCCAGCCAGACCCTCGGCACCTTGTACGGTACGTTTCCAATGGCACAGCATGAGCTGGCTGGCGTTCGCTTCGGTGATCGCTGTACATGCTAGATCAGCGGGCAGACCATCCTTGCTGTCTCGCAAGCGCCTGGACAGATAGAACGAGCCATCCTGCGGCCACTTGGCAGGATCCTTGATGTTCTCGGACTTTCCGCTGCTGTAAAACTCCGACGAGTATGAGCGGCGGCCAGGATAGATCAGGGGAGCGGAATGAGCAGACTGCACATTGAGCCAGGCTTGAACCACATCTCGCTGATTCTGAGGTCGCTCCTCAAGTACCCCGGCGTAGATGATGCCCGCACCGATGATTGGTAACACCAATGCACTCGCCGCGGCAGCCCATGTAGTCTTCGGGCCAACATCGCTGATCCGTCCGGATAGCAGCAATGCCCAGGCTGGCAGCGCAGGTAGCAGGTAGGTCCACAGAATGTTGCCTGCAAATGTGAAGAAGACCGGTGTCGCCAAGGCCCACAGCCAGAGGTAAGCCTCGAAGCGCTGCATTGATTCACGCTTGCGGATCAGTAATGGTAAGAAAAAGGCCCACGGCAGTAGCGACAGTCCGAGCTGGATCCAGATGGTGCCATATGGCTTGGCATGAGCACTGCCGTATAGGTCGCCCGCCCAGTTACTGACGACGTAGCGGCTCCAGTGCTCACCAACGAAGAAGTACTCCATGAAGCCGGGCGTTTTCATCTCGGCCGCGACATACCAAGGCACGGATATACCGAACATGAGTACAAGGCCGCTGATCCAGGGAAGCCTCAGTACCCGTCCCCATTCCTTGTAGATAACGAACCAGGCGAATGCCGGCGCCCCCATAAGCACTAGGGTCAGAGGGCCTTTGGCAAGCAAGCCCAGCCCGAGACCTGCGAACATCAGGTAGGCATCCGCCTTGCTGGCGCACTTCATCCAACGCCAGAAACCGTAGCTGGCCAGCAGAATCGAGAACGACAAAACAGGGTCGGTCAGCACGACACCGCTGGAGACTAGGCCAAGGGTGGTGCTGGAAAAGATAATGGCGGCCCAGATGCCGGCGTTACGGGAAATCTGCTGCGTGCCGAGTTTGATGATGATGAAACAGCTTGCCAGGTGCAGCAGCCACGCCGGGAAACGCGCAGCGAACTCGTTAACGCCGAAGACCGTCATGCTTGCGGCCTGGGTCCAGAAGGACAACGGTGGCTTGCCCCAGAACGGTACCCCGTAGTCGAACATGGGCGTGATCCAGTCATTCAACTCGACCATCTTGCGAGCCATTTCAGCGTAGCGAGCCTCCGATGTGTCCATCAGTGGATAGATGCCCAGCCCCACCAAACGCAAGAGCAAAATCGAACCCAGGATCCACCACAGCGTCCGCTCGTTTTTCAGGCTCAGCATTTCTTACCCTCGATCGAGGCCATCGAAGGGTGGAGTGACACGGGATCCGCCTTGCTGCTGTGCTTCAGGAAATAGAGAGGCCGGCGCTTCACTTCCGCGAGTGTCACGCCCAGGTACTCCCCCACCATGGCGACACCGACGCACATGAATGAAGCCATTCCGACGATCAGGTGATGGATGTCGAAACTTCCTGCCACAAGCGACGCAAGCATGTAGCAGATGCTGGAGACGAAAAGACCGAAACTGATGAGGCTGAAAATGCGCAGCGGTTTGCGAGAGAAGCTGACGATGCTTTCGATGGCCAGATTGAACAGGCCAGCTGCATTCCACTTGGTGCTGCCGGCATGGCGAACGGTGCGATTGTAGGGCAGCTCGATGGTACGGAAGCCTACCCAGCCGATCATGCCTTTGAGAATCCTGGAGCGTTCGTCCAGCGCCCGCAGTGCTGCCAGCGGCGCAGGCCCAATCAATCGGAAATCGCTGACATCGGCCGGCATGTCCACCTTCTCCACCAGGCGCTGCATGACCCAGTAGTAAGCCCGGGCACTCATGCGCTTAAACCACGAATCACCGACTCTCAGGTTGCGTTGCATGTTCACCACGTCGTAACCGCGTTGCCAGTGGTCCACCATGGCCGAGATGAGCTCTGGTGGGTCCTGCAGGTCGACATCGATGAAGATCAGCGCACTGCCACGGGCATGGTCTATCCCGGCGCTGAGTGCAGCCTCTTTGCCGAAGTTGCGACTCAGGGACAGACAACGTACAGATGACCCATCCTGATAGTGGCGAAGAATGTCGGCCGTTCGGTCGTTACTGCCATCGTCGATATAGAGGATTTCGCAGGAGACGGGTAAGCGCTTCACGACGCGGGTGATCCGCTGGTGGAACTCGGGGATGGTTTCCTCTTCCTGGAAGCAAGGGACGACGATGGTTAACAAGGGATCAGGGCGCTCGGGAAAGCGATGTAATGTCTGCATGATTGAATGTCCAAAAACGATGTGCAATGAATCCAAGTGCAGTGAGGCTTAAGGTCACTACAAGTTGGGAGATGAGCGGTGACAGATTCGACTTGATGAGGAACCACATACCCACGCCATTGCCGAAGTTTGTGGCTAACGCGACCAGTGCAAACCTGACAGGCTGAAACTTACGAGAGCCATCTGACACAAAGCAGAGCGCCCTATTTCCAATAAAGCTTGCGATAGCGCCAACCATGCCTCCACAGATACTGGCTAGCAATGGAGTAGATAATTCTGTCGTAACCAGCACTAGGAACACCGCATAATGGATTCCCGTTGCTATGAAGCCGATCCCCAGATAACGAATCAGTAAGGTAGTAAGAGGTAGGGTTTGATTTTCCATGCCCAAAGCCTATGGAGGCAAAGGTGAAAAAAAAGTGAACCAAATGTAAATGCGTAATTGGCTAAATTTAGATCTGCCAAGTAATGAAATTGGCGCGCTAGGCTAGCACGCTACAATATCAGCAAGATTGCTCGAAAATTACGCTTTCGAAATAAAACCTTCCGATAACGCATGCATGACCTGCGGATTACAATGCTGACAAGATAAGGAAATGCTGGGTGGCATTGAGATAGATTCCCCGAATTAAGGGGGACCCAATGGTTACACAAAATGAAACATTTACAAGCAGCGTTGTTCCTTACAGTCCTGACATATTGGATGATCTGCCAATTGATGATCAGCTGGCCGTAGAGTTTTTCGCAACAGCACGTTGTGCCAGTTTCAAACAGGCTGCCCGGGGGCTCAATGTGCCAGTGGTAGGCCTTCGGAAACGCTTGGAGAAACTGGAAGAGCACATTGGTGCTCCCGTGTTTGTATACAAACACAACAAGCTTGCCCTGACCCGCACTGGCGAGAGGGTCAGCCATTACCTGTGCCAGCTCTTCGGCCCAGACGGCCTTGGCAAGTCCGGTGAAAAGGAAGTCCCCAGGCTTACCATCGCGATCACGGAGCCAGTGTTGAGCGACATCGTAAACCGCGATCTAGTCGCCTACGTGCGCGATCATGCCGAAATGCAGCTTGAAATCCATTCAGAGTGCACAACGCAGATGCTCTCTGAGTGTGAAGTCGATGTGGGTATCGCTTTCGTGAGCCCAGATGATGAGGGCGCGTTTGATCGCCATCCTACGTATAGGTTTGAACGGCTTGGCCGGATTGGGCACTCGCTGTTCATTTCCAGCCGCTACTCAAGAAGCGTCACCCTTCCAGTGCAGAGCCTGGATTTGCACAACTTCATGCTCGTTATCCCTTGGGATGAAGAGATTTTGGCGGGCTCACGAAAGTGGGCATCGATAATGGCTGAGCATCAGGGCGGTACCACTCGGGTAAAGAACTATAACTTATCCCGTGGCCTTGTCGTAGGAGGCGCGTGTATCGGTGTGCTGCCCGACTATAGTCGAAAGATGGAGAGGAATATTCTGCCGGTGCCGGGTTTTTTGGACGATCTGGAGGAGAAAGATGTCTATCTTGTTATCAAAACCAAGCTTGCCCGCAACCCGCACGTTCTGGAAATCCGTAGATTGATCAAGAAGAGCTTCTTTGATAAGAAGGACTGGCTTGTTCGGTAACAGTTTTGTTAGGTTTCAAACTCTCCTGTTAACACTACAGAAACACAACTGTCATATTCGCTTGCAATCTAGTCAGAGTGCTTAGAACAAAGGCATCTTGTTACAGCAGGTGACAACCGTGGCCTGCTCCCATCTGCAAGATAAATTTAGGCCGACGAAGGGCGAAATACAACGTCGGTAGCTAAGCACTTAACATACGAGAGGCAAGCAATGATCCGTTCTTCGAACATGCGGGAAAAGCTGTTGGCTGCCGCAATAATAGGCACATTTTCCTCGCAAGCATTCTCCGGAACAGTAACCACTGACGGAGCTGACATCGTTCTGAAGACCAAGGGCGGTCTTGAAGTATCGACTTCTGACAAGGAATTCAGTTTCAAACTGGGCGGTCGCGTTCAGGCCGACTACGGCCGTTTCGATGGTGTCTTCACCAAGAATGGCGATACCGCTGACGCCGGCTACTTCCGTCGCGCCTACCTTGAGCTCGGCGGCGTTCTGTACCGCGACTGGAAGTATCAGCTCAACTACGACCTTTCCCGCAACACGGGCAACGACTCCGACGGTTACTTCGACGAGGCCAGCCTGACCTACACCGGTTTCAAGCCCGTCCAACTGCGATTCGGTCGTTTCTACACCGACTTCGGTCTTGAGAAAGCCACCAGTTCGAAGTGGACCACTGCCATGGAGCGGAACCTCTCGTACGACCTGGCGGACTGGATCAACGACAACGCCGGCATGGGTGTTCAAGCCACCAGCACCATCGCTGACATGGCTTATGTCTCCGGTAGCGTTTTCAGCGAAACCAACAACAACTCGGATGGCGACAGCACCAAGCGCTACAACGCACGTGCCGTGTTCGCACCGCTGCACAGTGATGGCAACGTCCTGCACGTCGGTGCTCAGTACGCTTACCGCGACCTCAAAAACAGTGCGGTCGATACCCGGATTCGTTCGCGTCTTGGCGTTCGCGGTGTAGATACCAATGGCGGCGGCGATGCCGGCACCAACGGCAACCGCATGCTGTTTGGCGGTGCCGCCGCACAAGATGGCCTGTGGAAGGACGATTCGGTCTGGGGTCTCGAAGGTGCCTGGGCCACCGGCCCGTTCTCGGTGCAAGCGGAATACCTTCGCCGCAAGCTGAAAGCTGACCAGGCCAACAGCGACATGAAGGCCTCTGGTTACTACGCCCAGATGGCTTACACCCTGACCGGCGAGCCGCGTATCTACAAGCTCGACGGTGCCAAGTTCGACACTATCAAACCAGAGAACAAGGAACTGGGGGCCTGGGAAGTTTTCTACCGCTTTGACGATATCAAGGTCGAAGACGGCAACCTGGTCACCGCAGCGGATCAATCGAACGAGCGCAAGGCCAAGAGCCACACTGTGGGTGTGAACTGGTATGTCAACGAGGCAGTGAAACTCAGTGCCAACTACATCAACGTGCGTACTGACAATAACGAGAACACCGTGGGCGACGACAGCGGCAATGCAATCGTGACCCGCCTGCAATACGTCTTCTGATCCCTCTCATCAGTCTGACGTGAGAAAGCCGGAAGCGCTCAATGTGCTTCCGGCTTCCCTGTTTCTGACGTGATCGAGCTTGGAGCGTCCTCCTCCTACCTGCTCTCGCTCACCTGATGACCTCTCTTGCCAAAACTCGGCGAATCTGGTGTGATTGCCGCGTCGGGTTTTGCATGGTGGCCGTGCAAGCAAACCAAACCTGACTCCTACTCATGATTGAACCTGATTCGACGTCCAGCTTCGCGTCTAACGGCCCTACAAGCGCAGCTACCCCAACGTCGCTCATTAGGGGATAGTCATGTCTGCCAAAAAGCTGCTTCAACCTCTCGCTGCTCAGCTGCACGCCTCATTCTCGGCTTCCGGTCGCCCGTACGCTCACCAGCACATTCACCAGTTGCTCCACGCTGCCATTGGCTCCGTCTCCCCAGAAGTTGACTCCCAAGACAATCTGCCAATCCAGGTATGCCGTGACAGCGACAGGCAGTACAACCTCTACGAGACGATTGAGCGGGCGAAAAAGTGCTTGGGATTGACCGATCTTCAAGCAGTCGGCGTGGCTGAAGAAGTCATCGAAGTACTACGAGCTGCAGGGATAGGCGTGAACCAGGTTCGCCTGCTCCTCGACCCCTCCTTCACCTCGAAGACTCGTAAAAAGGCATTCAAAGCCCTTTGCAAGAATCTGGATCTGAACGAGCTCGGCGATCGATTCGTCCCGAAAACGGCGACGCTGGCCATTGCGGCGGGTATGGCACCGCCTCCGAAAATCACGTGGAAAGATCGCTTCGCACTGGCTGCAGATTTCCCTATACGGGGACAGAGCCAGCTCGTCGAAATGGTGACTCGAAGCGAGTGCTATCTGTGGGTATTTCCGCCGACTGATCATCAAGCTACGGCTTCGGCGAGTCACGACCGCTATTTCGGTGAACAGACCCATCCGAGCGCTGAGATGGGCATGGGGTTCACTATCATCGATTCCGGATCGACCCGCCCTAAATTTCCGATGCTCTCCAAACAGCCGGAAGAGACCTTCATCCAGTATTCACTTTCGGCGCCGATGTGGTTCTGGCGCGCACAAAGTAACACCTGGCGGCTGGGAAACATCCTGCGCTCCAAGATCCTTGACGGGGCTCCTTGGCATAACGAGCCCTTGAGCGATGTGCTGCCAGGTGGTCTGAAGTCTCTGCCGCGGATTTATGGGTGCACCACCTGCCAAACGCTGTTCGTCGAGAAACACAGCGGCTATCCGGATGTACCCACTCAGTGCCAATGCGGTGAGGCGAGCAGCACGCGTGACCAAAACGAGTCACCTGCTCTCAATAGCTGATTTTCCTTACGGTGGCGGGCTATGCCCCCCGTTAGGGATTGGCTATGGGAGCGGGATTCGCTCACCCCAAACCTGAAGGCGCCGCCATCTAACCGAGCGATATGAGCTGAATGCTCGCGGAGTAGATATGCAGAACAGTACCAACAAACAAGACACCCTGGCGGCGATCAATGCACTTGTGGAGATTGCGTATGATCAGGGATTTGCGAACGGACAAGGGGTCGGCAATCAAGTCGGTTTCGTAGCCGGTGTCATGAGTCTCAAAGCTGCGTTGGCCTGCGGCTTAAGGCACGGCTCACCTGAGTGTGGGAAGGCCCTTGAAAGCCTCAAGCGCATCGGGATCGACGAGTGAGAAAAGTACGGGTCGTGCGCTGATCGCGCACGACCCGTACTTCTACTTCAAGTCATTTCCCTGCTTAGCTTCATGATTGAAGCTCAGGGATCAGGAGCTTCTGCGGTAGGCCAACAACCGCAAGGCGTTGAAGACGACCAGCAGTGTGGAGCCCTCATGGATCGCAACGGCGGCACCAATGCTCAAGCCCATGATGGTAGACGGAACCAAGATGGCCACAATCCCCAAGCTGACGAACAGGTTCTGGCGGATGATCGATCGCGTGTGACGGCTCAGCCCCACCGCAAATGGGAGTTGCCTGATGTCGTCAGCCATAAGCGCGATATCAGCCGTTTCCAGGGCGACATCAGATCCGGCAGCCCCCATTGCGATGCCAACGCTCGAATTGGCCATGGCAGGGGCATCATTCACGCCGTCACCCACCATGGCCACCCTGGCGCTGAGGCGCAGGTTCTTGATGGCCTTGACCTTGTCTTCCGGCATTAGGTCTCCCCACGCCTCATCTAAGCCAACTTGTTTGGCTACCGCCTCTGCAACGCGGTTGTGGTCCCCAGAAATCATGACCATGCGGTCGATGCCCATCTCTCTGAGTTTCTGGAGTGCCTCTTTGGCACCCTCTCGGGGTGTGTCCAATAGCCCGATAGCGCCCAGATCCTTGTCAGCGCGACGTACCACCATGGTTGTGCGGCCCGACTGACGCAGACGCTCCGCAGCCTCCAAGGCTGCCTTGCTCAGTGCGGGAATACCATTGGTACCGAACATCTCGACCTTGCCAATCCAGACGAACTGCCCATCAAGCTCGGCACGTACGCCGCGGCCAATCATGTTGCTCATGTTCTTGGCTTGCAATCGGCGCCGTGTGCCAATCATCTCTTCACCGTCACGCACAATTGCCGCAGCCAGCGGATGGTCGCTCATCGACTCCACAGCGATGGCGACGTTTAGTAGATCCTCGATCTGCGTGCCGCCTACCGGTATTACATCGGTGATGCGTGGGCGCCCTTCGGTCAGGGTACCGGTCTTGTCGAATGCCATGGCATTCAAGGAGCCGAGCTCTTCAAGCGGTGCACCGCCCTTGATCAGCACGCCACCTCGGGCTGCCCTGGCGATGCCAGATAGAATGGCGCTTGGTGTTGCGATCGCCAGCGCGCAGGGGCTGGCTGCAACCAGTACGGCCATCGCCCGGTAGAACGAGTCACGGAACGGCTCATCAAGGAAAATGCCGGCAAATAGCAGCCCGACTACCAGCAGCAAAACCAACGGGACGAATATGCGTTGGAAGCGGTCCGTGAATCGCTGGGTCGGTGACTTCCTGACTTCGGCTTCACTGACCATCTTGATGACCCGCGCCAGGGTACTTTCCGTAGAGCGCCGTGTTACCTCAACCTCGATGAGCGTTTCGCCATTGATGGTACCGGCGAAGACTTTCGAGGCTGCATCCACTGCATCTGGCTTGCTGCGTGCGAGTTCGGCATCAGGGACAGGTTGCTTGTCCACGGGGACGCTCTCACCGGTTACTGGCGCCTGGTTGATACTTGAGGAGCCCACTACAACAAAACCATCGGCCGGTAGGCGGTCATTGGGGCGCACGATGACAACGTCACCGGGAACCAGCAGCTCCACAGGCATTTCCAACGTGCCATTTGCTCTGCGTACGATCGCGGTGGCTGGTGCGAGCTTGGACAGTGCCTCAATCGCTTTCTTGGCCCGCCCCATCGCGTAGCTTTCAAGGGAATGCCCCAGACTGAACAGGAACAGCAGCAGAGCCCCCTCCGCCCAGGCGCCAATGCTCGCGGCACCGGCTGCGGCGAGAAGCATCAGCGAATCGATCTCGAAGCGTTTCTGGCGGATGTTGCTGATCGCTTCCTTGGTGGTGAACCATCCACCGAACACATAGGCCGACACGTACAGAATCAGGGGCAGTCGATCAATCAGGTCAAGTTGTCCTGCGAGAGCTCCGGCACCCAGGAGGGCACCACAGATCAGCGCGAAAATCAGCTCCGTGTTCATGCCAAAAATGCCGCCATGCTCATGGCTATGACCTTCATGCCCAGCTTGGTCATCAGGGCGTTCAAGCAAACTCTTCATAACTCGTCCCTTCTGGGGTCAAGGCTTCCAATTGCCCTCTGCAGTTGGGAGCCGTCGCGGTTGGTTAGCTAAGACCTATTGCACGGTTTGCCCCGGCCCAGGCGTTAACATGTCAAAACCATGGGGCATCGGGCGTAATAAAAAATGCCAGGCACTGCCTGGCATTTATGAATTCTCTAATTGTTCTGTTCAAATCGTTTACTACTTGTTGTTGATGCATTGCGAATACATCGAGTAACGAACAGTCTTGAGCGTGCCCTGGGAGTCCTCGAAGGTCATCAACCGTGGGTAGACCTGGCAGGTACGTGGGTCCTGCGACTGACGTACGAACTTAGCAACGTCTATCTTCATGCCATATTTGTAATCCTGAATCTCTGGCATTGGCTTGCCATTTTTCTCCGCGTACTTGGCCACTGCGGTCTGGTGCTCCTTGGTGTATTGCAGCTGCTTGCTCTCGGAAAAAGTGTTGGCCTGCGAAGCCACCGAGAAAACAACAAGTGCAGCAGCGATAATTAGCTTTTTCATAAAACCCTCTCAATTTCAAAACTTCTCGGGCGTAACCTTAGCAATGCATAGGCATCACCGGCATGACGAGAAACTTACAATTTTGAAAGGTAAGTGCATCTACTTCACTTTAAACAAAAAAGCCCACAACACGTGTTGTGGGCTTCTCTTTAGCGGAGCCTGTTAGCTAACCACTTCGGCCTCGTCGCCGTCTTCATCCTTGCGGTGTGCCCAGTAATACAGGGCAGGCAGTACCAACAAGGTCAATGCGGTGGAGGACAGGATCCCGCCAATCACCACAGTCGCCAGTGGCCGCTGAACTTCTGCACCGGTACCGGTGGCCAAAGCCATCGGGATGAAGCCCAGGGAAGCTACCAAGGCAGTCATCAGAACAGGTCGCAGACGGGTTAATGCACCTTCATCGACTGCCTGCCTGAGCGTTCGCCCTTCCTCCCTTAGCCCGCGGATGAAGGCAATCATCACCAGGCCGTTCAGTACTGCAACGCCGGACAGTGCAATGAAGCCGACACCTGCCGAGATCGACAGTGGGATGTCCCGCAACCACAACGCCACAACACCACCGGTGAGTGCGAATGGAATACCGGTGAAGACCAGCATGCCGTCCTTCAGGTTGTTGAACATCAGGAACAACAAGGTCATGACCAGCAGCAAGGCGACTGGAACAACGATCTGCAGCCGTTTGGCAGCCGACTGCAGCTGCTCGAACTGGCCACCCCAAGTCGTCCAGTAGCCCGCAGGGATTTGCACCTTCTGATCCAGCGAAGCGGTCGCCTCCTCAACGAAGGATCCCAGGTCACGGCCTCGAACGTTGGCACTGACAATTACCAGACGCTTGCCGTTCTCGCGGCTGATTTGGTTCGGGCCCAGTTGCAGGTCCAGATTAGCGACCTGCGACAGCGGGATGAAACCGATCTGGTTGGCACCCTGAGCCGCATTGGCAGGCACCGGAATCAGCAAACTGGACATCCCCGCTACGTCGGTGCGAACGGTCTCAGGCAGGCGCACTACCATGTCGAACCGACGGTCGCCCTCATACAGCGTGCCGGCCTGGCGACCACCCACGGCGATAGCGATCGAGTTCTGAACATCCGCGATGTTCAGGCCGTAGCGTGCTGCTTTCTCGCGGTCGATGTTGATTGTCAGCACCGGCAGGCCGGATGTCTGCTCAACTTTCACTTCCGACGAGCCCGGTACCGCTTTGAGCGCTGCCGCGATCTTGTTGGCGGTGTTGTTGAGCACGTCCATGTCATCGCCGAAGACCTTCACAGCGACATCACTACGCACGCCCGAAATCAGCTCGTTGAAACGCAGTTGGATTGGCTGCGACAACTCGTAGTTGCTTCCTGGAACACCCGCTGCGGCCTTCTGCACCTCAGCAATCAGCTCATCGCGAGGCTTCTTGGGGTTAGGCCACTGATCCTGAGGCTTGAGCATGATGTAGGCGTCGGAGGCGTTCGGTGGCATCGGGTCAGATGCAATTTCCGCGGTACCCGAGCGTGCGAACATCCGCTCGACTTCAGGCACCTGCGCTATTACCGCTTTCTCCAGACGCTGCTGCATCTCGACGGACTGAGTGAGGCTCGTTCCAGGCACACGCATGGCCTGCATCGCAAAGTCACCCTCACTGAGGCTTGGGATGAACTCGCTACCCATACGACTTGCCAGCACACCACTGAGCACGACCAAGGCTACTGCGGCCGAGAAAGCGATGTTCCGATGTCCCAGCACCCATTGCAGAACCGGCTCATAGCGCAGTCGAGCTGTGCGCATGACCACGCCTTCCTCTTCCTTCACCTTGCCAGTGACGAACATGGCAATAGCTGCAGGAACAAAGGTAACGGACAGGATCATTGCGCCCAGCAGAGCCATCACAACGGTGAACGCCATAGGGTGGAACATTTTGCCTTCGACGCCGGTGAGGGCGAAGATCGGCAGGTACACCACCATGATGATCAGCTGACCGAAGATCAGCGGCCGGCGAGCTTCTCGCGCCGCGGCAAAGACCTCGTGGAAGCGTTCGGTTTTGGTGAGCATGCGGCCATGCTTATGCTGCGCATGAGCCAGTCGACGGATCGCGTTTTCTACAATAACCACGGCACCGTCGACGATGATGCCGAAGTCGAGTGCCCCCAAACTCATTAAGTTGGCACTGACCTTGTTGTTGAACATGCCTGTGAAGGTGAAAAGCATGGACAGCGGAATCACCATCGCGGTGATCAGGGCTGCACGGATGTTGCCGAGGAACAGGAACAGAATCGCGATTACCAAGATCGCGCCTTCTACCAGGTTCTTCTTCACCGTCGCGATGGCTTTTTCAACCAGGTTGGTACGGTCGTAAACGGTCACAGCCACCACGCCCTTTGGCAGGGTGCGGTTGATGTCCGCCAGTTTGGCGGCGACAGCTTGAGACACAGTACGGCTGTTTTCACCAATCAGCATGAACACGGTACCGAGCACGACTTCGCGGCCGTTCTCAGTAGCAGCACCTGTGCGGAGTTCTTTACCGATGCTGACGTCAGCAACGCTGCTGATGCGAATCGGTGCACCATCCACGCTGGTGATCACGATGTTGGCGATGTCTTCGATGTTGCCTACCTGGCCGGGCGCACGGATGAGCAACTGCTCACCATTACGTTCGATGTAGCCGGCGCCGACGTTGGCATTGTTACTTTCCAACGCTGCGACCAGGTCATTGAGGGTAAGCTTGTAGGTAGCCAGGCGCTTAGGATCTGGCGCAACCAGGAACTGCTTGGCATAGCCGCCGATGGTATTGATCTCGGCTACACCCGGGACGTTGCGCAGCTGAGGCTTGATGATCCAGTCTTGGATCACGCGCAGGTCGGTCGGGGTGTAAGGCGTACCGTCCTCTTTGACCGCGCCATCTTCGGCTTCAACGGTCCACAGGAAGATCTCGCCGAGGCCGGTAGATACCGGGCCCATAACGGCCTCTACGCCTTCTGGCAGCTGTTCCTTCGCAACCTGCAGCCGCTCGTTGATCAACTGGCGGGCAAAGAAGATGTCAGTGCCATCCTTGAAGATCACGGTGACCTGAGACAAGCCAGAGCGAGACAGGGAACGGGTCTGCTGAAGGCCCGGGAGACCGGCCATGGCCGTTTCAACTGGAAACGTGATCCGTTGTTCGGTTTCCAAAGGCGAATAACCAGGCGCTGCAGTGTTGATCTGCACCTGGACGTTGGTGATATCGGGTACCGCATCGATGGGCAGCTTTTGATAGCTGTAGATACCGATACCCGCCATGATCAGAACAGCGATCATTACTACGATGCGCTGCTCGATGGCGAATCTGATGATACGTTCAAACATGAGAAATCATCCTGTCAGTTCGCATCAGTGACCGTGTTCGGCAGAAGCTTTGCCGAGCTCGGACTTGAGTGTGAAGCTGCCACTGGTTGCTACCTGGGCGCCGGCTTCAATACCGTCGATGACTTCCACGTACCCATTGTCGCGACGACCCAGTTTTACCGGGCGGGTGTCAAACCCATCTGGGGTGCGTACGAATACCGAGGGTTTGTCTTCAACGGTCTGGACTGCGTGCTCAGGGACCGCTACGGCAACTCGATCAGTCTGGGAAGTGACCGCAATGTTCACGAACAGGCCTGGACGCCAGGCACCGTTGGGGTTGGTCAAGGTGACGCGGACAGTGGCTGCGCGGTTTTGCTCGCCCAGCAGGCTCCCGACATAACCCACCTTCCCTTCGACCTCGACATTCATGTCAGGCGAAGAGACTTTCACCGCACGACCAGTCGTGACCTTGCCCAGATCTGTAGGCGGGACGGCGAAGGTTGCCCAGACCTGATTCAGGTCAGAAAGGATGAAGGCGTTGGTCGCCTCGCTGACGACTTCGCCAACGGTCAGGTGTTTCTCCACCACCACGGCGTCGAAAGGAGCTCGGAGTTCGTAACGATTACCGCCAACGGAGTTAACCGAAGCACCGATCGCACCGACCTTCTGCTTGGCGTTGGCCAAGGAGATCTCCGCTTCTTGCAGCGCTTGGCGTGCTTGGAGGTAGTCTTGCTCCGCGGAAATCTTGTCCTGCCACAGCTGCTTCTCACGCTCGAAGGTCACTCGCGCCAGTTCGACGCGACGCTGTGCGGCCTGTTGTTCGCTGCGCAGGTCAGAGATCTGCTGGCTCGCGATTACAGCGAGGACCTGACCCTTTTTGACCGTCTCACCCAGGTCGGCTTGGACAGTCTCTACAACGCCAGGAACACGAGGAACCACGTGGGCGGTCCGGTCTTCATCGAAGCGAATTTCGCCCGGGAAGCTCACGACTGTACCCAAGTCACGCGGCGCTGCAGCTTCCAGGGCAACGCCGGCAGCCTTGATCTGCTCAGCGCTAAGCGTCAGCTTGCCCTCTTCTTCACCGCCCTCTTCGCTGTGGCCTTCTTCACCATGGCCCTCATCACCCTCCTCTTTGGCGGCAGATGCGGCTTTCTTTTCGTCGCCATGGCCATCGTTAGCGCCATGCTCGGCGGTACTAGCGGCCTGCTGTCCAGAACTGTTGTTCCAGGCAAGGCTGCCAAATCCGAGGGCTGCCACAGCGGCTACCGCGAGGGCGATCTTGCGTTTGTTATCCATTGCTACTCCTGCTGATCGTAGGCACCGGCTTGTTCAAGGCTGTGTGCCGAAGAAAATGTTTGGCCCGTTCAGCGAGCGCCGGCAGTTGAGCCGACTTCGCCATAAACCCTTTCCACCTGCGCACGCGCATTGGTCGCCGCTGCCAACGATTCGAGATATTGGCCACGAGCGACGATCAAGGTGCGCTGGGCATCCAGCACTTCGATGAAGCCGAATTTGCCCATCTCGAAGCCGCGGGTTGCGGTATCTACGGCTTGTTGGGCTGACGGCAGAATGGTCTTGTCGTAGGACTCGACCTCCTGCATGGCGGTGGACCACTGGTTCAACGCGGTTTGGGTTTCGGTGCGCAGCCGCAGCTCCACAGCATTGCGCTGGTCTCGGGCCTGATCTGCACGACGAGAAGCGGAAAGAATGTTGCCCTGGTTGCGATCAAACAGCGGCAAAGGCATAGAGACGCCCACAGTGTTGACACGCTCGCGCACAGAGCGGTCGTACTGGCTACCTACGCTGACGGTAAGGTTCGGGATACGCTGAGCTTTCTCTGAACCGAGCGAGGCATCGCTCTTGTCGATCTGTACCACGGCCTGGCGCATTTCTGCGGTCTGATCGAGCTTCGCCAGCAGCTCTTCAGTCCGCGGTGGCAGTCCCGGGGAGAGGGTTGGCGATTCGAGTCGATCAAAGACGGTGACCGAGCTCCCGGTAATTTGAGCGAGTTGCTGGTAAGCGGTCGTCTTTTCGGTTTCGGCACGTCGAACTTGCAGCTTTGCTTCGGCCAGTTGTACTTGGGCGCGGGTGGCCTCTACTGGAGACGATTTACCTGCGCGAACACGACCATCGACGATGCGGAGACCGCGCTCAGTCAGTTCGAGAGATTGCTTGGCCAGGTCAAGGCCTGTCTGGGCCCGCAATGCGGCGTAGAAGGCCTGTACGACGTCTGCCCGCAGACCGTTCACGCGACGGTCCAACTCCAGCTGTGCGGCGGTCTGCCCGTAAGTGGCGACGTCAACACGAGCTCCCCGCTTACCACCCAGCTCCAGGGTTTGGCTAAGCGACACGGTCGTCGTGCTGGTGTTACGACGGGTGTCTTCCACGTCGTACGAAATAGTGGGGTTGGGGATAAGCCCGGCCTGCTTGCGAGCACCATCAGCGATGCCAATCTCTTGCCGGGCCGCGGCCAGGTCAGGGTTGGCATCCATGGCCGTCGAAAGCGCCTGGGGCAAGCTGATGCTTTGAGCAAGAGCTGCAGGTGCCATCAATCCAGAGATGACTGCACAGAGTGCAGCGATCTTCCAGGGCGAGACGGAGGTCTTGGATAAGACATTGCGGTTATACCGGGGCACTTTGATGGTCCTCGTGCACAAACTTCGATAAAGCTTGGCGAGAACGCCGAAACAGCTGCCAAGCCCCACTTGATTAGGTGATGGCACTCTAATGAGCGGTAGCTATCAGAGGGGTGGCTAGAAAATTACAATTTCGTAAGAAAGTCCTGTAATGCCCGAAAATACTGGGAAACCAAACCCGGCACTAGGATTTCGTTACAAGCAACGGAGATGGCAAACACGCGGTGCGAAGGCGCCGAATAACAGGCAGATGACGAAATTGTAATTGTCCTATCACCCTCCCGTTATCTTCGGCCTGCAAATATGAGCTCGCGCTACGCTAGGCGCGCCGCCGGGTCAGAACAATTAACGACACCCGCGCCGGTAAACATAATAAAAACTGCCGTGAATCAAAGGAGCATCGGATGAAAATCAAAGTACCACTGTATTTGGCGGCAGTTTCTGCGCTGTCTGGAAGCTACGCTATTTCGGCACAAGCTGAAGACAAGCCAGAAGGCTTCATTGAAGGCAGCAGCCTTACAGTGTTGAACCGTAACTTCTACTTCAACCGTGATAATCGCGACAGCACCGCCCCCACTTACAACAGTGGCAAGGGCAATACCAACGGCTACTCCGAAGCCTGGGCGCACGCGATCATCAGTAAATTCAACTCTGGGTTTACCCAGGGTACCGTTGGCTTCGGCGTTGATGCCTTCGCCATGATCGGCCTCAAGCTCGACACCGGTGATGGGCGCAACGGCGGCCGTAGCTCCTTCGACGTGCTACCCGTTGATAACAAGGGCGAAGCTCGCGACGAATACACCAAGGTCGGCGGTGCAGCCAAAGTCCGCTTGTTCGATACCATCGTGAAAGTAGGTGATGTTTTCCCATCGACTCCGGTCGTTGCATCCGGTGACTCTCGCCTGCTGCCAGAAAGCTTCCGCGGCGTGACCGTTGAGAACACCAGCATCCAAGGCCTCACCCTTCAGGGTGGTCGACTGCACGCCATGAGCCAGCCAGTCTCCAGCAACCTGAACGACAACTTCGTGACCTTCTACGGCGGCCCGGTCAACTCGCCATGGATCGGTTACGGTGGTGGTGACTACTCGATCAACGACAACTGGACTGTGAGCGTCTACGCCAGCCAGCTGAAAGACGTCTGGAATCAGTACTACGCCGGCACCAGCGTTGTTTACCCGCTGAGCGACGATCTGGCGCTGATCGGTGGCTTCAACTACTACAAAGCCGTAGATGAAGGTAAGAAGCGCCTGGGTGAATTCGACAACAACATCTGGAGTGCCAAGGTCGGCGTGCGTTACGGCGCCCACACCCTGGCCCTGTCGCACCAGCGCAACAACGGCGACGACGATTTCGACTATCTGCGTCAGTCGGACTCGATTTTCGTCGACAACTCCATCCAGTACAGCGACTTCAACTCGCCGAAAGAGCGTTCCTGGATGCTGCGCTATGACCTGAACTTCACCAGCTACGGCATCCCAGGCCTGACGTTCATGACCCGCTACGCCAGAGGCTCGGGCGCGGATTACTCGAACGCTAACCAGTTCTACATGCGCACCGACGACAACGGCAACCCGCTCGACAATCAGAAGCGTTGGGAGCGTGACGTCGAAGTCAAATACGTTGTGCAAACCGGTCCGACAAAAGACTTGTCCTTCCGGTTGCGCCAGGCAACCACGCGTGCCACTGCTTTCGAATCGGATCTGGATGAAACTCGTGTAATCATCGAGTACCCGCTTTCGATTCTGTAATTCGCTGAGCGGGCCAGTCTTTCGACGGCTGGTCCGATTAGTAAAACGAGCATTACGAATTCACCTTGAGTGGCTTAATTGCTCCTTTGGTAAAAGGTGGATATTTGGCGCCCATTGGGCGCCTTTTTTTTGCCTAAAATTCAAGTAAGCGTTCGATTGTACGCATTGCATGCCGGTGAAGTTCATGACTACACCAATGACCAGTCTCCTCAACATGAGCGACCTCGCCGTCATCCGAACGGAACGAAGCTAGCACAAAGAAGAAAATAACCCAGTATTTCATATGGTCAAATCATCCGCTGGAGAGAGGGCCCGCAACTGTCAAACCCAAGCCGCGACAAGATATACCTCCAGACTATCAACTGTATTACCTAGAAATTACAAATCCGTCATTTGAACCCCAACACGCTCATTTTGATTTACCATCCATTTCAATAATGCCGGCGCGCGTGCGCGGTTAATTGCTCAGTGATATCGAGACATAATCCCATGCGAATTCTGGTAATTGAGGATGAAGTAAAAACTGCGGAGTATGTGCGTCAAGGCCTTACAGAGTGTGGCTATGTCGTAGATTGCGTCCACACCGGATCAGATGGATTATTCTTGGCCAAGCAGCATGAGTACGAGCTGATTATCCTCGATATAAACCTACCAGAGATGGACGGTTGGCAGGTCCTTGAGTTGTTGCGCCGTAAAAACTGCCCGTCCCGCATCATGATGCTGACGGCGAGAAGCCGATTGGCGGATAAGGTCCGGGGGCTGGAGAACGGCGCAGATGACTATCTGATCAAACCATTTGAGTTCCCAGAGCTGCTAGCCCGGGTTCGCGCCTTGATGCGCAGGTCAGATCACCCCGCATCTGTGGAGGTCATTCGCGTGGCCGATCTGGAACTTGATCAAAGCCGGCACAGGGCATTCAGGGACGGTCAGCGTATTGATTTGACCACCAAAGAATTCGCGTTGCTGCACTACTTGATGCGTAACACCGGGGTGGTACTGAGCCGTACGCAGATTATCTCTCAGGTTTGGGATATGAATTTTGATTGCGACACGAACGTTGTAGAGGTGTCGATTCGAAGACTCAGAGCCAAGATAGATGACCCCTTCGAAACCAAGCTGATACACACACTTAGAGGCGTAGGGTATGTACTTGAAAAGCGTTAATTGCCAAACTATATAGTATCGAGATCGGCTAACTAATTCCGTCGCAAACGTGCCTACTGAACTGGATTTTACTATTTACGACCCGCGGCGCTGATTCCTTACCCCGCAAATGAGGTAGGCTGTGCATGAGGTATAGCATTGATTATCAGCAGGTCTCGGAGGATCAAGAGTTTGTCAGGCCTGATGACCGCTCAGCTGATATTGTCTTTAACAGTGAGCATGGCTTAGCTCTTATCCCATGTGTTGGCGATGTAGTCAACCTACCCTCTACGGCCGTCAAAGCGGGGGTTTGTGGCGTCGTCAGATCAAGAATTTTCAATTATCTCAGGGGTCCTGAAGAGTTTTACTGCCACGTCAATATTTTTGTTGAAGAGGCCGACATCAATTTCGGCAATCTAATATCCGAATATATGCGTAACCAGGCACGCTCACGATCACCCTCCTCATAGTGGTTTGAATAGTCAATACGGATTCCGTCCTTTTATTGAGTGCTCAGTAGAACCCACGTTGCAGAGCTCTACTGAGCCCAAAAACCTTATTTCCGCTGCTGTGCAAAAACCACTAACTGCCACTCAATCTTGCCCGCGCCAGGTGCATGCTGGTGATGGTTCTGTGGAGGAAGAACATGCCCTTTGGCAATACCGATCTCATCCCCGCAGGAGACGCATCGGTAAATGCCTGGATTTGGCGCTTCGGTACCAGGCGAATACTTTTTATCGTACTCCGAATGATCACTTTTGTGCAGAAAATTGCCGTGCTTATACTGAGCCATATCTATTCCCTTGAACTGTTGCTCTATATTTTTGTGCCACTTTACCGGGGCACAGAATAATTTTTATCACGTAATGACGAATAGATTCCAGCGAAGTTTTCCATAATCGCTCAGTACGCAGCCTACTTTCGTAGCATTTATTATTCTGATTGTGTCAGGCAGGAGATTTTTATGCCGGCGGAATTTTGGCGCCATGCTATGGCACCAGGATAGAGATCAAATCACGCCATCAAGTGACTCTTGCTATTCGAACCTGCCCCTACAAGAACAGGTAGTCACGGCACCCTGCTAGAGCGCGGGAGAGGCGGAGCACACAGAGCAGGCGTCATTGTTTTTTGAATAGCGCACTGAAAAATATAGAAGTACAAGAAGCCCGCAAAGAGAACAGTAGGCGCCATCAGAGCCAATTGAGGATCCATAAACCCTGAAATTACATACTGCTTAAGTGTAAGAGAAGCCAGGATAAAGGCCGAACAATACAAAGCACCTGTAAATTGATTCCCTAGAAAGCTTAGCACCCCACTAAAGGCATTATTGGCGCTCAATAACACTGCCTTCAATATGGTCCAACCGAAAAGCGGAAGGAAAATCTTCACCATAAAGGCAAATAAAGTTGTTGAGGCGAACAGTTTCAGTGGTATCTCTGCCCATGGCTTGATGGTACCGTCGTTTTCTACACCAAAGAATAGGATGGCATTCAGGATAATTGCTATAGAGCAGCATATGATGAGGCGTATCACCTCCCGTTTAAGCGGGGCCATCATTATAACTGAGTTAATGCTTTTCGCGATATATTGCTTTAGAGCCTGGGTCATTGACCTATTGCGTCCTATGCTAGCCGAGGTGATAATATTGTATTGATGCAGCAGTAATAGACTGACGCTTTATTTATTTCTCAGTCAAGGAGAATCCTGATGATTTACGAGTCTGATGATTGGAGGAAGTCACTTCTTCGTTCAGCTCGTTGGCTTGAGAAGGCTCGTGTAAAAGAGTGTTCTGAAGGGCGCATTTATGCGAAAGCAGAACGTGAAATTTTTGTCAGTTTTTATACGGTACGCAAGCTAATCGAGACCTACAAAATCTCTGAATCAACGAAGAAAATTAAGCTCCATCTACCGTACTACCCGATCACCAGTGGCAAGACAGTAGACTACTTCAATCGGCACAACATAATGGAAAACTACGAAACTACTAAAGTTTACAAAGAACTGCGGGATATGACTTTTGTCGCGAACCAGGTAATCCACTCGTACGTATTCGAATTCGCGACTAGTGAGGATGGACGGATTGACGGGGTGTTTGTGGCCTCAGACAAGGGACGACACCAGCGACTCTATTACTATTCTATGACGCTAATGCTCAGTATTTTTAGGTCCGTAGGCTTGGATGTCGTCTCAGAGCAGCATTTGGTAAGGGACCCTGAAACAGAGCAGTGGAAGATCAGGTGAGTAGCCACCAAGCCAAACCCGCTACGGCAGCTGTAATTAACCCAACGGTTGCATAGAAGGCAGGTCTGCCGATCCAAGGGTGACAAGCCAGCATGATTCCCAGATGGGTCTTCGGCTTTATGCTATCCCACTCAGACTCGACGATGGTCCCATCTAGAATATAAGGCTTCCAATATTTGACGATATGGTCCTTGTCGGGCTCAAAAAAATCGCTATGGCCGTAATCAAAGTAACGGTCAGCTACACGTGTATTTTTAAATCCGTTTCGACCAGTCCCGCCGTAGCCTATAGTCGAAAAGGTAGCTAGGACGGGGTAAAAATCTCGCGTCCCGACATCGTTGACGATGTTGCCTGCAGCCATGTGCCGAGCATGCTTCTCCCAGGCATAATTGCCTTTTATTATGGAGCCGCAGAGAACAATTCTCTCAATGTTGATGTCAGTGTATTTGGCGAGGATCCGACTAATGATATAGGTGCCGAAGCTGTGGGCAATGACCATAATGCGAGCAGTCGGTTCCATAAGCCGTGCGTCTCGGAAGTCATTTGCGATCTTATTGATTGGCGTAGATCGAAACGGACACGCAAGCTGCAGCGCGGTCACACAATGGTAGCCAAGACCTTTGACTCTGACATGAGCAACATCTCGGAAGGCTGCTTTTACCAGCTCGTGCCAGGAACCATCAGTTTGAATACCATGGACAAGCATGAGCGTGATGGCCTGAGCATCATCTTTGACATTAGAAATCTGCATATCGACTAACGAGTCAAACAGCTCCAGATGCTCGGCATCCAGAGTTGCCCTAATTGCCTGCAGCTGGGCCAGTCGTTTGGTCTCAATCGTATTTTCCCAAGTCGATCGAACAAGGGTAACAATATCAACAGGCTTCAATCGAGCACCAATCTATAGGTTGGTTCCACGTTGGCGGCAAGTACTTCAAATTCGGTATCCATCCCAGGATCACGAACAATCTCTGGGATATCGCCGTAAGATTGGAATGAGAGACCTTCGCCGCTGGGGCACCTAACAATAAGGAATCTCTTGATAATCCGGCCCGTTACCAAGATATTAATCAAGATTGCAAGGTGCGCGGAAGTACCGGCTTGCATAATATCGAACATGCGATTCGGGTTTAGCCGAATTCTAGGCAAAGCTTCGCCACCCTGGGATTCATAGCCCTGGATAAAACTAGCCAATCTTCGGAGGCCTTCAGCCTCGTCTGGATGGTTAAGTATTAAAGGCGATAACTTTTCCGCGAACATATTCGTATTCTCCGGCGGAGCACGCTACGGTCACCGCAAACTCGTTTCTCTCACCCGAAATCAAAAGCCTCAGTTCACGGGGAGAATCACTGTCTGGTAGTTTAACGTAAATATTGGCTCCCGTCACTTCGCCATCACGCTCCAAGAAGCGATCCAACGCAGACATCGAACCCTCATCCGATGAAAGGTTTTCATCAACCGATGCGGAGGTAATCTGCATTTGGGCCCCGAATTCATTTCGAGCCGTTGAATTGCTATATCTGATTTCTTGGGAGAGGTTATCGCGCTCGCGCAGAATCTTATTCTTAGCGGGGCTAAGCGAAACTTCAGCGAACCCATCGTCCGGTAGAAATTTCCTTACTTTGTTTTTCAACACCCACAAGAGCTCGGAATATTTCTTTGCCTGATTATCTTGAGAGGCAATACGAAACTCCAATAAACCAGTGTGGTCCAGGTGAACAATATTCACCGCACGTTTTTTTGTGGTCGCATAGCGTCGAATCAGTTCGCCAGTTGCTGGATCCGTCTCCACAGCGCTGAGACGATTGATGTCACGGCTTTCGACGACTTTGATCGTAAGCGAAACCGGTGTCTTCTGCGGGTCCGGACGGTACAGGCGGATGTCGACGATTGTGGCCTCGTCGGGCATCTCAAGATCCAGCGGGTGAGTAAACAGCCCCGAAAGGCCCTCAGCTGCTGCGATTGAAGCGATGCGCGTAGGAGACAGCAGGCCGATTGCCCGCTCTTCAGTGCACTGGAAAAGGAACGAGTGCTGCTTGCCAAACTCCTCCACCTGCTGCAGTAGATCACGGAGGTCTTTCAGGGCAAGTTTTTTATCCTTGAGGGCAGGCTCGATCCGCTTCTCATAGAGATCGTCCCAGTTTTGCGCAGAAACGGGGATGCCCTTCGTCCGGAGGAATTCCTTGACGACGGCTTGGCTAGTCGCATTTTTCAGAAGGCCAAAAAGGATCTTGGCTAGCTTTTGGTCGTCGTCACTCAGCACATCACTCTCCACAAATTGGCATTAAGCTTAAAGGCTCGTGCGAGCCTTGGCTGTGGAGGCATGAAGCCGGTGACATCCTGCCACGAGAGCGCCGACCTGCGCGCATCATGCCTTCCATTGCGCGCGCATTCTCGCCTTTTTATCCAGCGGTACACAATGAGTGGAGAAGGTCAAAATGCCATCAGCGATGTAGGATCCCTTGGCCACGTGGAGTAGGTTCCATCAGATTTTGCCGTAATGTTCAGCTTTTTCGGGAAGATGGGTAGGAATTCCCAGCTTTTCTGTGAACCGCAAGCAACAGCCTGAGCCCCAGTCATCCGGGACCTAGCATCACAATTGTTGGTGAAGCTGACTGCTGTGGTGGCCCGCCTGGGCCTAAAATCAAATTTGCTCTGCAACACTGAATATGGAACATCAAAATCTGAATAAGCATCAAGGAATGCTTCTATCTCGGGCACTTCAGCCGAGTGAAACACTAGAGTTGACACCATAACCCGTCAGGATCAACGCGGCCGCGTTGTGCAGCAATGCCCGCCGCACCACCTCCCGCGGGTAGACGCTGGCACGGTCGATGGTGCCCCTGAACAGAATCTCGAACGCCAGCGGCCTGTGCTTGGTGTCCAGAAACAGGCAACCGAACACCTCGCTGGGCTCATGGCGCAGCATGGCCTTCAGGTAACGCCGCACCGCCTCGGGCCCTTCCAGCACCGCTGCGCGCGCGATGTGCTCATCCAGGTAACGCCGGCCGATTTCCAGCAGCGCTTGCAACTGTGCGTATTTCACAGCGCCTATGCCCGGCTCGCGCAGCACCGCCGCGCGCTCGGCCTCAAGAAACTGCCGCAGCCCACCAAAACGCACCAGCAGCCCGCGTGCAAGGTCCAGTACATTGCGCCCGGCCACGCCCGAACCGAGCAACACGGCCAGCAACTCGGCGTCCGACAGCACCGCCGCACCCCGTTGCAACAGCTTCTCCCTTGGCCGATCTTCAGCCGGCCACTCCCTGATATTCATCCCTGCCCCTCTGCCCTTGCTGCGGCCCATTTCGGCCCTGTGTTAATCTATTTCGCCTCGTACATGCGACGTTCTGCCGCAGGCATTTGCAAACGTCGCCGCCCGCTCTCACTGGAAAAAGGCAAGCCTATGCAGCGGCTGTATCGCAAGCGCATCGTTCTCGGCGTGGGGGGCGGCATTGCCGCCTACAAAAGCGCCGAGCTGATTCGCCGTCTCCTGGAGCACGGCGCGCAGGTGCGCGTCGTCATGACCCGTGGGGGTGCCGAATTCATCACCCCGCTGACCCTGCAGGCGCTGTCGGGCCACCCGGTGCACATGGACCTGCTGGACCCGGCTGCCGAAGCGGCCATGGGCCACATCGAACTGGCCAAGTGGGCCGACCTGGTCTTGATCGCCCCGGCCACCGCCGACCTGATGGCGCGCATGGCCCAGGGCATGGCCGATGACCTGCTGACCACCCTGGTACTGGCCACCGACGCCACCGTGGCGGTGGCCCCGGCGATGAACCAGGCCATGTGGCGCGACCCGGCGACCCAGGCCAACCTCGACCTGCTCAAAAGCCGTGGCATCCAGGTATTCGGCCCGGCCTCCGGCAGCCAGGCCTGTGGTGACGTGGGCCTGGGGCGCATGCTCGAGGCCACCGAGCTGGCCTGGTGCGCGGCAGAAAGCTTCAAGCGCCAGGCCCTGACCGGCAAGCATGTGCTGATCACCGCCGGGCCGACCCAGGAAAACATCGACCCGGTGCGCTACATCACCAATCATAGCTCCGGCAAGATGGGTTTCGCCCTCGCCGAGGCGGCAGCTGAAGCAGGGGCTCGGGTGACCCTCGTGACCGGCCCGGTGCATCTGCCAACCCCGGACCGGGTCAGCCGTATCGACGTGGTCAGCGCGCGGGACATGCTCGCGGCCTGCGAGGCGGCCATGCCGTGCGACCTGTTCATTGCCTCGGCAGCCGTTGCGGACTACCGCCCGGAAGTCGTTGCCACACAAAAATTGAAGAAAGATCCTACGACCGGCGACGGCATGCTGCTGCAGATGGTGCGCAATCCCGATATCCTTGCCACCATCGCCGGCCGCGCCGACCGCCCGTTCAGCGTCGGCTTTGCTGCCGAGACCGAACACCTGCTCGATTACGCCACGCGCAAGCTCAAGGACAAGAACCTCGACCTGATCGTCGCCAACGATGTGGCCAACCCCAGCATTGGCTTCAACAGCGAAGAAAATGCCTTGACCGTGATCGACCGCCAACAGCACCAAACCCTCTTCGCGCAGACCAGCAAGGGCAAGATCGCCCGGCAACTGGTCGCCTTCATCGCCGAACGGCTCAACCAGGTTCAATAAGTTACATGCACGCTCCTCAAGCCAAGATCCTCGACCCACGCCTGGGCAGCGAATTTCCGCTGCCAACCTACGCCACCCCCGGCTCCGCTGGCCTCGACCTGCGCGCCCTGCTCCAGCAAGACACCGTCCTCGAACCAGGCCAGACCCTGCTGATTCCTACCGGCTTGTCGATCTACATCGGCGACCCGGGCCTGGCCGCAGTCATCCTGCCGCGTTCGGGCCTGGGCCATAAGCACGGCATCGTGCTGGGCAACCTGGTCGGGTTGATCGATTCGGACTACCAGGGCGAGCTGATGGTGTCGTGCTGGAACCGCGGCACCACCCCTTTCACCATCGCCGTGGGCGAGCGTATCGCCCAGCTGGTGCTGGTGCCGGTCGTGCAGGCGCATTTCGATATCGTCGAGGCCTTCGATGAAAGCCAGCGCGGCGCTGGCGGCTTCGGTCACTCCGGCAGCCACTGAGCCGAAACACGACCGTTCAGGCCAAGGATGGCGAACTCTCTGGTGAAACCACCGTCCAAGCGTTCAATTTGCGCCTGCCCAGAAAGCCTTTGATTAATGGAGCTTCCAGAGATGAACGACATGGCCCACCTGGTCCCCGCCACATTGCCAGACAGCATTTTCCGCGCGTATGACATTCGCGGCGTGGTCGGCAAGACCTTGCACGCCGAAACCGCCTACTGGATCGGCCGCGCCATTGGTGCGCAAAGCCTGGCCCAGGGCGAACCGCAAGTCTCGGTAGGCCGCGATGGCCGCCTGTCCGGGCCAATGCTGGTGGAGCAACTGTTCAAGGGCCTGGTCGATGCCGGTTGCCAGGTCAGCGACGTCGGCCTGGTGCCGACCCCGGCCCTGTACTACGCGGCCAACGTATTGGCCGGCAAGTCGGGCGTGATGCTGACCGGTAGCCACAACCCGTCCGACTACAACGGCTTCAAGATCGTCATCGCCGGCGACACCCTGGCCAATGAACAGATCCAGGCCTTGCTGACCCGCCTGAAAACCAACGACCTGACCCTGGCTGCAGGGCGTGTGGAAAAAGTCGAGATCCTCGACCGCTACTTCCAGCAGATCGTCGGCGACGTGAAGCTGGCCAGGAAGCTCAAGGTCGTGGTGGATTGCGGCAATGGCGCCGCCGGTGTGATTGCCCCCCAGCTGATCGAAGCCCTGGGCTGTGAGGTGATCCCGCTGTTCTGCGAGGTGGACGGCAACTTCCCTAACCACCACCCGGACCCAGGCAAGCCGGAAAACCTCGAAGACCTGATCGCCAAGGTCAAGCAGACCGGCGCCGACATCGGCCTGGCCTTCGATGGTGACGGCGACCGCGTCGGCGTCGTGACCAACACCGGCAGCATCGTCTACCCCGACCGCCTGCTAATGCTGTTCGCCCAGGACGTACTGGGACGCAACCCGGGCGCCGAGATCATCTTCGACGTCAAGTGCACCCGGCGCCTGACCCCGCTGATCGAACAACACGGTGGCCGGGCGCTGATGTGGAAAACCGGCCATTCGTTGATCAAGAAGAAGATGAAACAGACCGGTTCGCTGCTGGCGGGCGAGATGAGTGGTCACATCTTCATCAAGGAACGCTGGTACGGTTTCGACGACGGTATCTACAGTGCCGCGCGCCTGCTGGAGATCCTCAGCAAGGCCGAACAGAGCGCCGAAAACCTGTTTGCCGCCTTCCCGAACGACATTTCCACGCCGGAAATCAATATTGATGTGACCGACGAGGGTAAATTCAGCATCATTGATGCACTGCAACGCGACGCCGACTGGGGCGAAGCCAACCTGACCACCATCGACGGTGTGCGGGTCGACTATGCCCATGGCTGGGGCCTGGTTCGCGCCTCCAACACCACACCGGTGCTGGTACTGCGCTTCGAGGCCGACAGTGACGCCGAATTGCAACGTATCAAGGATGTTTTCCGTACCCAGTTGCTGCGGGTTGATCCTGAGCTGCAACTGCCGTTCTGACCGATTATCTGTTCCTCACAGGAGCCCTGCATGACCCTCGATCGCGATGCCGCTTCCCATGTAGCCGAGGTTTTGTCCGAAGCGCTGCCCTACATCCGCCGCTTTGTCGGCAAGACCCTGGTGATCAAGTACGGCGGCAACGCGATGGAGAGCGAGGAGCTCAAGACCGGCTTCGCCCGTGACATCGTGCTGATGAAAGCGGTCGGTATCAACCCGGTGGTCGTGCACGGGGGTGGCCCGCAAATCGGCGACCTGCTCAAGCGCCTGTCGATCGAAAGCCACTTCATCGACGGCATGCGTGTGACCGATTCGGCGACCATGGACGTGGTGGAAATGGTGCTGGGCGGCCAGGTCAACAAGGACATCGTCAACCTGATCAACCGCCATGGCGGCAGCGCCATCGGCCTGACCGGCAAGGACGCGGAGCTGATCCGCGCACGCAAGCTGACCGTCAGCCGCCAGACCCCCGAGATGACCACCCCGGAAATCATCGACATCGGTCACGTGGGCGAAGTGGTGAGCGTGAACACCGACCTGTTGAACATGCTGGTCAAAGGCGACTTCATCCCGGTCATCGCGCCAATCGGCGTGGGTGTCAACGGTGAGTCCTACAACATCAACGCCGACCTCGTGGCCGGCAAGGTGGCCGAAGCGCTGAAGGCCGAGAAGCTGATGCTGCTGACCAACATTGCGGGCCTGATGGACAAACAGGGCCAGGTCCTGACCGGCCTGACCACCGAGCAAGTCAACGAGCTGATCGCCGATGGCACCATCTACGGCGGCATGCTGCCGAAGATCAAGTGTGCGCTGGATGCCGTGCAGGGCGGCGTTAACAGCTCGCACATCATCGACGGCCGCGTGCCGAATGCGGTGCTGCTGGAGATCTTCACCGACAGCGGCGTGGGCACCCTGATCACCAACCGCAAGCCGCGCTGAGTGATCGGTTAGCCTGTACCGGCCCCTTCGCGGGCAGGCCCGCTCCCACAGGGATAGCGCCTTGTGGGAGCGTGCCCGCGAATAGGCCGAAACAGGCGGCACAAAAAAAGGCGACCTTCACAAGAAGGTCGCCTTTTTCATTTCCGGGCCAGGATCAGATCCCGTACTGCGCCCGGTAAGCTTCGACAGCGGGCAGGTGCTGCTTGAGCTGTGGGTCGTCAGCCAGGAACTCCAGCACCTGGGTCAGCGAAACGATGCTGACCACTGGAATGCCGAAGTCACGCTCCACTTCCTGGATAGCCGACAGCTCGCCATTGCCACGTTCTTCGCGGTTCAGCGCGATCAGCACGCCGGCGGCCTTGGCCTGCTGGGCGTTGATGATCTGCATGACCTCACGGATGGCAGTGCCGGCGGTGATCACATCGTCGATGATCAGCACATCACCGGCCAGCGGTGCGCCAACCAGGCTGCCGCCTTCGCCGTGGTCCTTGGCTTCCTTGCGGTTGAAGCACCATGGCACATCGCGCTGGTGCTGGTCAGCCAGCGAGACGGCAGTGGTCGCCGCCAGCGGAATGCCTTTGTATGCAGGGCCGAACAGCACATCGAACGGGATCTTGCTGTCGACGATGGCGGCGGCATAGCAGCGGCCCAGTTCAGCCAGGGCGGAACCGGTGTTGAACAGGCCGGCATTGAAGAAATACGGGCTGGTACGCCCCGATTTCAGGGTGAATTCACCGAAACGCAGTACCCCGCGATCGATGGCAAAACGGATAAAGTCGCGCTGATACGGCTGCATGAATAGTCCCGGACACCACGGATTTAGCTAAATGGGTTGAGCTCGGGTATCATACACGCACGAGATTTATGGGGCCATTTATGCGGATCATCAGTGTGAACGTTAATGGCATTCAGGCTGCGGCCGAGCGTGGTTTGCTCAGCTGGCTTCAAGCCCAGAATGCCGACGTCATCTGCCTTCAGGATACCCGCGCCTCGGCCTTTGAACTCGATGACCCAGCTTTCCAGCTCGATGGCTATTTCCTTTATGCCTGCGACGCGGAGGTGCCAGCCCAAGGTGGTGTGGCCCTTTATTCGCGCATGCAGCCCAAGGCAGTCATCACCGGCCTGGGCTTCGAGACAGCCGACCGCTACGGGCGTTACCTGCAAGCAGATTTCGACAAAGTCAGTATTGCCAGCCTGCTACTGCCTTCGGGCATGAACGGCGACGAAGACTTGAACCAGAAATTCAAGTTGATGGACGACTTCGCCAAGTACCTGGACAAGCAGCGCCGCAAGCGCCGCGAGTACATCTATTGCGGCTCGTTCTACGTGGCGCAGCAGAAGCTCGACATCAAGAACTGGCGCGACAGCCAGCAGTCGCCTGGCTTCCTGGCGCCGGAGCGTGCGTGGATGGATGCGATCACGGGCGAGATGGGTTACGTCGACGCCCTGCGCGAAGTCAGCCGTGAAGGCGACCAGTACAGCTGGTGGCCGGACAACGAGCAGGCCGAGATGCTCAACCTGGGCTACCGGTTCGACTACCAGATCCTCACCCCGGGTTTGCGCCGCTTCGTGCGCAACGCCCCCCTGCCGCGCCAGCCGCGCTTCTCGCAGCATGCGCCGCTGATTGTCGACTATGACTGGACGCTGACCATCTGAAGCAATTGGGGCTGCTTTGCAGCCCCGTTCGAGGGCACGCCCGCTCCCACAGGTACGGCGCTACCAGTGAAAGCGCCGCGATCCCTGTGGGAGCGGGCGTGCCCGCGAACGGGGCCACAGAAAATCTTTGTGATCGGCCGCCAGATCAGCGGGCCCAGCAGCGCGGAGAGGTGGCAGAACATCTGCACCTCTCCGGCTGGTCTCAATCGGCCAGCGCCGCCTGCTGCAGCTCGAAGATTTCGGTCATGCCTTTCTGCGCCAGGGCGAGCATGGCGTTGAAATCTTCCGGCTGGAACGGCGCACCTTCGGCAGTGCCCTGCACTTCGATGAAGCCGCCCGCGCTGGTCATGACCACGTTCAGGTCGGTTTCGGCAGCGGAATCTTCCAGGTAGTCCAGGTCGAGCACCGCTTCGCCCTGGTACATGCCGACCGAAACGGCAGCGATCATGTGCTTGAGCGGGTTACCGCCCTTGAGGCCACCGCGCTTCTTGATTACTGCCAGGGCGTCGCACAGGGCAACCATGGCACCGGTGATGGACGCGGTACGGGTACCGCCATCGGCCTGGATCACGTCGCAGTCGACGTACAGGGTGATGTCGCCCAGCTTGCTCATGTCCAGTGCGGCACGCAGAGAGCGCCCGATAAGGCGCTGGATTTCCAGGGTGCGGCCACCCTGTTTGCCGCGGCTGGCTTCACGCTGGTTACGCTCACCGGTGGAACGCGGCAACATGCCGTACTCGGCGGTCAGCCAACCCTGGCCCTGGCCTTTCAGGAAGCGCGGCACACCGTTTTCCACGCTGACCGTGCAGATGACCTTGGTGTCACCGAACTCGACCAGTACCGACCCTTCGGCGTGCTTGGTGTAGTTGCGGGTGATGCGGATCGAGCGGAGCTGATCGGCGGCGCGACCACTTGGACGTTTCATCTGGGATACCTGTACTGGGACTTTGAATCTGGCGAGCATTATAGAGCCGCAAGCCCGGTGAGGACATGCCTATTGTCGCGCGCAGACGGCCCGTCGCCTTATCCTACCCCGACCACCACCTACCGGTAACATAGGCCGATTGGGCGCCACGCCCCCACTGCGCTACAATCCTGCGCCTTTCACTTATCCAAGCGAGGTACTCCCCATGGTGCATAGCATGACCGCTTTTGCGCGTGTCGAGCGCGCCGGCAGCCAAGGCACCCTGGTCTGGGAGCTGCGTTCGGTCAACCACCGTTACCTGGAGCCGCACCTGCGCCTGCCCGAGGCCCTGCGCGACCTCGAAGGCGGCGTGCGTGAAGGCCTGCGCCAAGGGCTGTCACGGGGCAAGGTGGAATGCACCTTGCGCCTGAATGAAGACAGCACCGGCAAGCCGCTGAAGGTCGACCGCGAGCGCGCCGCACAACTGGTCGCCGCCGCCGAAGAAGTGGCCGGGCTGATCAGGCAGCCAGCCCCGCTCAACCCGCTGGAAGTGCTGTCGTGGCCCGGCGTGCTGGTAGCCGATACCAGTGACCCGCAGGCACTCAACGCTGAAGCCATGGCGCTGTTCGACGAAGCCCTGGCCGAACTCAAGGCCGGGCGCCAGCGCGAAGGCCAGGAACTGGCGCGCCTGATCAACGAGCGCCTGGACAGCATGGCCGGTGAAGTCACGACGCTGCGCGCACTGGTGCCGCAGATGCTCGCGGCGCAGCGGCAGAAAATCCTCGACCGCTTCGGCGACATGCAGGCAGAGCTCGACCCACAGCGCCTCGAGCAGGAAATGGTGCTGCTGGCCCAGAAAAGCGACGTGGCCGAGGAACTCGACCGCCTCAGCACCCACGTTACCGAAGTACGCCGTGTGCTCAAGGGGGGCGGCGCCGCCGGCCGGCGCCTGGACTTCCTGATGCAGGAGCTCAACCGCGAGGCCAACACCCTTGGCTCCAAGGCCTTCGACCCACGCAGCACGCAGGCGGCGGTCAACCTGAAGGTATTGATCGAACAGATGCGTGAACAAGTACAGAACATCGAGTAAGGCCACCCCAACCATGAACCACAACAGCGGCACCCTCTACATCGTCTCGGCCCCTTCCGGCGCCGGCAAGACCAGCCTGGTCAACGCCCTGATCAAGGAAGACCGGCAGATCCGCGTTTCGGTCTCGCACACCACCCGCGCCATGCGCCCGGGCGAGCAGCACGGGGTGAACTACCACTTCGTCGTGCACGAGGAATTCAAGGCGCTGATCGCACAGGGTGACTTCCTGGAGCATGCCGAAGTGTTCGGCAATTTCTACGGCACGTCGCGCAGCGCACTGCAGCAAACCCTGGACGAGGGCTATGACCTGATTCTGGAAATCGACTGGCAAGGCGCCCAGCAGGTTCGCCGGGTGATGCCCGATGCGTTGTCGGTATTCATCCTGCCACCGAGCCAGCAGGCGCTGCGCCAGCGCCTGGACGGGCGCGGGCAGGACAGCGAAGAGATCATCGATGGGCGCATGAAAGAAGCGGTCAGCGAGATGGTGCACTACGACGAGTACGACTACGTGATCATCAATGATGATTTCAATGCAGCGCTGGAAGACTTGAAAGCAGTGTTCCGCGCCAACCGCCTGGTGTTGAGGAAGCAACAGCAACGCAACAGTGGGCTGCTGAAAGAATTGCTCTCCTGAGAGACCGCACGGGGCTGCCTTGCAGCCCAATCGCCGGCAAGCCAGCTCCCACAGGTGCCTCACATTAGCTGAGAACTGTGGAGATCATGTGGGAGATTCTATGGTTC
>NZ_AEWE02000030.1:64443-66047 GCF_000190455.2 Pseudomonas sp. TJI-51 | reverse complement strand
GCCGTACAAACAAGGCGGCCGCGCGCGCCTGTCACAGGCGTTACTGGCCCGAAACAAACGTAGGAGCGAGCGCAGCTCGCGATTGCGCCGCGCGGGCGGCGCTCGATCTCACAGGCGCTAAAAGAATCGAGGCGAGCCAACGGTTGACCACCCGCCAACCACTGCGTAGCCTTGCCACTTCGAGGTTCTTCGGCCAGGCCGAAGCTAAGACGGGAACGCGGTACAAGCCGCGGCTGCCCCCGCAACTGTAAGCACCGACAACGGATCGACACAGCCACTGCGCCAACGCGCGGGAAGGCGTCATCCCGCCAGACTGCTGCCGCGGCAGGCAACTGGAACGGTGCAAGCCAGGAGACCTGCCTCGTCACGTTTTCGACTTTCAACCGGGCGGGGTGATCCGGTGGCGAACAAGCCCGGCCGGCCTGGCCGGTGGCTGTCGTCCTGCATGCCCGCGCCATACTGCCAAGGGCACTGCGACATGAAAACACTGGCCAAGCTCCCCGTTACCATCGTTACCGGCTTTCTCGGCTCGGGCAAGACCACGTTGCTGCGCCACATGCTCGACAACGCCCAGGGCCGCCGCATCGCGGTCATCGTCAACGAGTTCGGCGAACTGGGCATCGATGGCGAAATCCTCAAGCAATGCAGCATCGGTTGTACTGAAGAAGAGGCCACCGGCCGTGTTTACGAGCTGGCCAACGGCTGCTTGTGCTGCACCGTGCAGGAAGAATTCTTCCCGGTGATGCGCGAGCTGGTGGCACGCCGTGGCGACCTGGACCACATCCTGATCGAGACCAGCGGCCTGGCCCTGCCCAAACCGTTGGTGCAGGCCTTCCAGTGGCCGGAGATCCGCAACGCCTGCACCGTCGACGCCGTGATCACCGTGGTCGACAGCCCGGCGGTGGCTGCCGGCACCTTTGCCGCCTACCCGGACCAGGTCGATGCGCAGCGCAAGCTGGACCCCAACCTGGACCACGAGTCGCCCCTGCACGAGCTGTTCGCCGACCAGCTCGCCAGCGCTGACCTGGTGGTATTGAACAAGGCTGACTTGATCGACGCCGAAGGCCTGGCCAAGGTGCGTGCCGAAGTCGCCGAAGAACTGCCGCCGGCGGTGAAAGTGGTCGAAGCCAGCAGCGGCAAGCTGCCACTGGAAGTGCTGCTGGGCGTGGGCGCCGAGTCCGAGGCGCACATCGATGGCCGCCGTACCCACCACGACTCGCACCACGACGGCGACGACCATGACGATCATGACCACGACGCCTTCGACTCCATCTCCATCGACCTGCCGGAAGCCGACGAAAGCCTGCTGCTCGATGCCCTGAGCCAGCTGGTGGTGGAGTTCGGCATCCTGCGTGCCAAAGGCTTCGCTGCCATCCCGGGCAAGCCGATGCGCCTGCTGGTGCAAGGCGTGGGTACCCGTTTCGACAAGCACTTCGATCGTGCCTGGCGTGCCGACGAGCCGCGCATCACCCGCCTGGTGCTGATCGGCCAGGACCTTGATGCGGCCCAGCTGGAAGCGCGCCTGCGCCAGGCCTTGGGCGCCTGACCCATGCACCTGCTGCGGACCCAGCCCGGCGGCTTTGTGCCGGATGACAGCATCGCCG
>NZ_AEWE02000030.1:63117-64318 GCF_000190455.2 Pseudomonas sp. TJI-51 | reverse complement strand
AGGTGCAGAACCACGCCTCGGTCGACCTGTACGTTGACCAGGTGCTGCGCCATTCCAAGGTCATTCTGGTGTCGCTGCACGGTGGCGTCGGTTATTGGCGCTATGGCGTAGAACAACTGGTCGAACTGGCGGCCCGTGGCGTGCAGCTGATCCTGGTGCCGGGCGACGACCGCCCGGACCCGGAACTGACCAGCCTGGGCAACGTCACCGGCGCGCAGGCCGAACGCCTGTGGCACTACCTGCGCCAAGGCGGCAAGGCCAACGCCATCAACCTGTTCAACTGCCTGGCCAGCCAGTGGCTGGGCCGCGACTATGCCTGGGACGAGCCGCAGCCGTTGCCGCGCACGGCGGTGTACCACCCACAAAAGGGCAGCGCGGCGCTGGAGGACTGGTACCCGCAGTGGCACCCCGAACACCCGGTAGCGCCGCTGCTGTTCTACCGCTCGCACCTGCAAGCCGCCAACACCGCGTTCATCGACGTGTTCTGCCAGCGCCTGCAGGCGGCCGGTCTGAATCCATTGCCGATCGCCGTGGCCAGCCTGAAGGAAAGCGCCTGCCTGGAGCAGGTCGAAGCCTGGCTGGACGAGGTCGGCGCCGAGGTGCTGGTCAACACCACCGGTTTTGCCATGTCCAGCCCCGAACGCCCCAACCTGCGCCCGTTCCGCCGTGATATCCCGGTGTTGCAGGCCATTTGCGCGCAGGACAACCAGCCCGGCTGGGAAGCCAGCGAGCAAGGCCTGGGTGCGCGCGACCTGGCCATGCACATTGCCTTGCCCGAACTGGACGGGCGCATCATCACCCGGCCGGTCAGTTTCAAGGACATGGCCTGGCGCAGCGAGCGCAGCCAGTCGGATGTGGTGTGCTACCGCGCCCACCCCGAACGCATGGACTTCGTCGCCGAGCTGGCGCGTCGTTGGGTCGAGCTGGCGCGCCTGCCCAATGGGCAGAAGCGCGTGGCCCTGGTGCTGGCCAACTACCCGACCCGGGATGGCCGTATTGGCAACGGTGTTGGCCTGGATACGCCCGCTGCGGCCTTGAACATCCTCAAGGCATTGCAAGCCGAAGGCTACCCGGTGGCCGACCTGCCGGGCAGTGGCACGCAGCTGATCCAGCAGTTGCTCGGTGGCGTGACCAACGACCTCGACCACCTCGACCAGCGCCCTTGCGCCCAGAGCTTGAGCCTGGCCGACTACCAGGCTGC
>NZ_AEWE02000030.1:62354-63026 GCF_000190455.2 Pseudomonas sp. TJI-51 | reverse complement strand
CGCCGGCCTGCGGTTTGGCCTGACCTTTGTCGGCATCCAGCCGGCACGTGGCTACCAGGTGGACCCCAGCGCGGTCTACCACGACCCCGACCTGGTGCCGCCACATGGTTACCTGGCGTTTCACTTCTGGCTGCGCCATGCCTTCGCTGCCGACGCGGTGATACACGTTGGCAAGCACGGCAACCTCGAATGGCTACCAGGCAAGGGCGTAGGGCTGTCGGCGCAGTGCTGGCCGGACGCCTTGCTCGGCCCGCTGCCGAACATCTACCCGTTCATCGTCAACGACCCCGGTGAGGGCGCCCAGGCCAAGCGCCGTACCCAGGCGGTGATCATCGACCACCTCATGCCACCGCTGACCCGTGCCGAGACTTACGGGCCGTTGCGCCACCTGGAGCAACTGGCCGACGAGTTCTATGAGGCGCAACTGCTCGACCCTCGGCGGGCTCGCGAGTTGCAGCGCGACATCCTCGAACTGGTCAAGGCCAACCATATCGACCGCGAGCTGCAGCTGGAGGGGCAGTTGGACGATGCTGCCGTATGGCTGCCGCGCCTGGACACTTACCTGTGCGACCTCAAGGAGTCGCAGATCCGCGACGGCCTGCATGTGTTTGGCCAATCGCCTGCCGGGCGCCTGCGGCTGGATACGCTGCTGGCGTTGCTCAGGGTCGAGCG
>NZ_AEWE02000030.1:0-62268 GCF_000190455.2 Pseudomonas sp. TJI-51 | reverse complement strand
CCCCGCGGGGGGGGGCCCCCCGCCCGGAGCCGTTGCAAGCGGTAACCAGCGAGGCATGGCGCACCTGTGGCGATACACGGGAGCGCCTGGAGCTGTTGGCGCTACACCTGATCGAGCAGGCGCTGGCCGGCACTGCACAGCTACCTGACAGCGCCGCATGGCACCCCGTGCATGCGGTGCTGCAAGCCCTGTGCATGGACGTGGCGCCGGGCCTGGATGCCTGCGGCAGCGCAGAAATGCAGGGCTTGCTGGCGGCGCTGGCCGGGCGCTTCGTGCCGGCAGGGCCCAGTGGTGCGCCCAGCCGTGGCCGCCTCGATGTGCTGCCCACCGGCCGTAACTTCTATACCGTGGACGTGCGCAACCTGCCTACCACCACGGCCTGGCGCCTGGGCTTCGCCTCGGCCAACCTGATTCTTGAACGCCACCTGCAGGACCATGGCGACCACCTGCGCCAGTTGGGCCTTTCAGTGTGGGGTACCGCTACCATGCGTACCGGCGGCGACGACATCGCCCAGGCCATGGCGCTGATGGGCGTGCGGCCGGTGTGGGCCAGCGGTAGCCAACGGGTCGATGACTTCGAGATCTTGCCGCTGAGCTTGCTCGACCGCCCTCGGGTGGACGTGACCTTGCGCGTTTCCGGGTTCTTCCGCGATGCCTTCGGCAACCTGATCCGCCTGTTCGATGCCGCGGTGCAGGCGGTGGCGGCGCTGGACGAGCCCGACGACCTCAACCCCTTGGCTGCCCGTGTACGCTCCGAGCGCGCTGCGCTGCAGGCCCAGGGTGCAAGCGCCGAACAGGCCGCTCGGCAGGCTGGCTGGCGGGTGTTCGGGGCCAAACCCGGCGCCTACGGTGCCGGGGTGCAGAATGCCATCGACGGCCGCCTGTGGCACAGCCGCGAAGACCTGGCCGAGGTCTACCTCAACCATGGCGGCTATGCCTACGGCGGCAGCGATGACGGCACCCCGGCCCGCGCCCAGTTCGCCCAGCGCCTGGCCAAGGTCCAGGCGGTGTTGCAAAACCAGGACAACCACGAGCACGACCTGCTCGATTCCAACGACTACTACCAGTTCCAGGGTGGCATGCTGGCTGCTTCAGAAACCCTGGGCGGGGCCGGCGTGGCCAGTTACCACGGTGACCACAGCCAGGTGGACCGGCCGCGCATCCGCACCTTGAAAGAAGAGCTGAACCGGGTGATCCGCGCCCGTGCGCTGAACCCCAAGTGGATCGATGGGGTCAAGCGACATGGCTACAAAGGCGCCTTCGAGATGGCGGCGACGGTGGACAACCTGTTCGCCTTCGACGCCACCACGCACCTGATCGACGACCATCATTACCAGGGGCTGGCCGACGCCTATGTGCTCGACCCGGCCACCCGCGACTTCATGCGCGAGCACAACCCCGAGGCCTTGCGTGACCTTACCGAGCGACTGCTTGAGGCCCAGCAACGTGGCCTGTGGCAAGCGCCTGGTGACTACCGCGAAGCGCTTGAGGAGCAACTGCTCGACGGCGAGGAACAGGCTTGACATGAGTGAACCCGTACAATTTCCGCTGGTGGCCGTGGTGGGTGCCGAGGACCTGAAGCTGGCCCTGTGCCTGACGGCCATCGACCCGAAAATCGGCGGCGTGCTGATCGAAGGCCCGCGCGGCATGGCCAAGAGCACCTTGGCCCGTGGCCTGGCCGACCTGCTGGGTGAGGGCCCGTTCGTGACCCTGCCGCTGGGTGCCAGTGAGGAACGGTTGGTCGGTACCCTGGACCTCGACGCCGCGCTTGGCCAGGGCAAGGCTCAGTTCTCCCCAGGGGTGCTGGCCCAGGCCGATGGCGGCGTGCTGTATGTGGATGAAGTCAACCTGCTGCCAGATACCCTGGTCGACCTGTTGCTTGACGTGGCCGCCAGCGGTACCAACCGCGTCGAGCGCGACGGCATCTCGCACCGCCACAGCGCCCGCTTCGTGCTGATCGGCACCATGAACCCGGAAGAAGGCGAACTGCGCCCGCAGTTGCTCGACCGGTTCGGCCTTAATGTGGCCCTGGAAGGTTTGCCCGAACCTGCGGCCCGGCAGCAGATCATCCGTCGGCGCCTGGCCTTCGACCATGACCCGCAGGCTTTTTGCGCGCAATGGGCGCAGGCGCAGGCGCAGTTGCGCGAGCGCTGCCAGGCGGCGCGCCATGTGCTGGCGGGCATTGCGCTGGACGACCAGGCACTGGCCTGGATCACCGAGCGCTGTTTTGCTGCTGGCGTGGATGGCTTGCGCGCCGACCTGGTCTGGCTGCGCGCGGCGCGCGCCCACTGTGCCTGGCGCGGTGGTGCAGCCATCGAAGAAACCGACGTGGAGGCCGTAGCCGAATTTGCCTTGCGCCATCGCCGCCGGGTGGCGCCACAGGCCAATCCGCCAGCCCCCCCGCAACAGGCCGAACAGCCGGCCGGCAGCAACCCTGGTGAACAAGGCGGGCAGGGCGATTGGGGTGCATTGCCCGCGCAGCCGGTGGCCAGTGGCGCCCGTCGCGAGGTGCCAAACTGGGCAAAAAAGCCCTGAGCCCCCCCCAGCCACACGCCATAGGGGGGGATGCCAAGGCGGGTGCAGGCAAGCAGCACGGTGCCAGCCGGGGGCGCGCACGCGACGCGTTGGCAGGTCGGGTCGCCTGGCTGCCGACCTTGCTCAAGGGGCGCCCACGCCAGCGCCAGGACCTGTGCTGGCAGCAACGCCGGGCCAGGCCTGCCGAACTGTGGCTGGTGATCGTCGATGCGTCGGCTTCAACCCGCCGCCACCAGGCCCTGGCGCAAACCAAGGGGGTGTTGGCAGCACTGTTCGATCAGGCTTATCGCCAGCGTGCTCGCCTGGCGCTGCTCACGGCCAGCGGGCGCACGCCGCAGTGGCAGCGCCATGGCCTCAAGGCGTCGGCGGCCTTGCAGCCATGGCTACAGGCGTTGGGGGCTGGCGGGGGCACGCCACTGTTCGCAGCCCTGGAGCAGGCCCGGCATTGGCTGCAGGCACGCCAGCGGGCACACCCGCAAGAAGTGCTGCGCTGCCTGGTGTTTACCGATGGGCGCGTGCAGCACAGCAACACGGTCCAACCCATGCCTTGTGCCACGCTGTTGGTCGACATGGAACTGGCACCGGTACGGCTAGGGCGTGCCCAGCGCCTGGCCGAGCAATTGCAGGCGGATTATCGGCACTTGCACCACTTCAAGCTCGCGTATTGAAGAGGGGCACTGCGGCACAATGTCGCAAGTGACAAAGTTGTCAGGTCTGCACGATGAAAGTTGCACAAGTGCGTGGCACTGCACGCACTTGTTATAGGCGCCGGTATTATTTAGGCATCGACCACGGTTGCAGGTCGTAACCTTTTTCGCACAATTCGGCGCGCACTTCCTCGATCAGGCTGGCCCACTGCGCGGGGTCGGAGTAGATGCGCGAAGACACCTGCTTGGCGCCAATGCGGGTGTTGGTCCGGTCGATCACTGCCAGGCTGAGTTCACCAGTGCCATTGGGGGCATCCCAGGCTACGCACTGGAAGGGTTCGAAGGCGTGGTCGGCAATCAGCAGTGCTTCGTTGACACGGAGCGGGGCATTCATGGTTCGGTCTCTCTATGGTCCCAAACAGCGAAGTAAGTCCGCGTTGCTTAAAAGTCGCCTCAGGTGCGCGAAGTGCAGCGCGGGGTTATGTGTACTGATGCTCGCTGTGCGGTAGCAAGTCACACATTGCGAATAAATTTTTTGCCAGGGCAATCTCCGTTATTCCCTGCGCCGCCATGTGATGTCGTTAAAGTGCGAAAATTCCCGTGGGCGTTTGTAAAAAAATGCGTCGGCAGACGGACGGTACTGGGCAGTGTCAACTTCGTTGCTACTGTTAAACGGGCGCCACAACTTGCTGTTTTACTTTAAAAAAATCAAACAATGGCGCCAAGGATCGGTCATGCAACAGCCTGCCGCGCAACGCCGTTTGCTGATCGTCGACCCCTGCGACGATTGCCACCGCCTATTGCCGGGCCTGCGCAACGCCGGCTGGGATGTCGACAGCTGCATGCTCGCCGCCGCACTGGACCACCCCTGCGATGTGGGCCTGCTGCGCTTGCAGGCCGCGCACCTGCGGCACCCGGACGCGGTCAAGGACATGATCAAGCGCAGCAACACCGAGTGGATCGCCGTGCTGAGCGCCGACCAACTGCGCATGCCAGCCTTCGGTGACTTTGTCTGTGAGTGGTTTTTCGACTTCCACACCTTGCCGTTCGACGTCTCGCGGGTGCAGGTTACCCTGGGCCGGGCGTTCGGCATGGCGCGCCTGCGCGGCAAGGGTGCGGTCAAGGTCGATGACGCGAACGACGAGTTGCTCGGTGACAGCCGGCCGATTCGCGAACTGCGCAAGCTGCTGGGCAAACTGGCGCCTACCGAATCACCTGTGCTCATCCGCGGTGAAAGCGGCACTGGCAAGGAGCTGGTGGCGCGCACGCTGCACCGCCAGTCGCAGCGCAGTGATCAGCCGTTCATCGCCATCAACTGTGGCGCCATCCCTGAGCATTTGATCCAGTCCGAATTGTTCGGCCACGAGAAAGGGGCTTTTACCGGGGCGCACCAGCGCAAGGTCGGGCGTATCGAAGCGGCCCACGGCGGCACCTTGTTCCTGGACGAAATTGGCGACTTGCCGCTGGAACTGCAGGCCAACCTGCTGCGCTTTTTGCAGGAGAAGCACATCGAGCGCGTAGGCGGCAGCCAGCCAATACCGGTGGATGTGCGGGTGTTGGCGGCGACCCACGTGGACCTGGAACGGGCCATTGAGCAGGGGCGTTTTCGCGAAGACCTGTATTACCGCCTGAACGTATTGCAGGTGGTGACAGCACCGCTGCGCGACCGGCACGGCGACTTGTCCATGCTGGCCAACCATTTTGCCCATTTCTACAGCCTGGAAACCGGGCGCCGGCCGCGCTCCTTCAGTGAACACGCCTTGGCAGCCATGGGCCACCATGACTGGCCGGGGAACGTTCGCGAGCTGGCCAACCGCGTACGCCGCGGGCTGGTGCTGGCCGAAGGGCGGCAGATCGAGGCGCAGGACCTGGGCTTGCAGTTGCACGACCAGGAGCAGCAGCCGTTAGGCACCCTGGAAGAATACAAGCACCGCGCCGAGCGCCAGGCCTTGTGCGATGTGCTCAACCGGCACAGTGACAACCTGAGCATGGCTGCCAAGGTGCTGGGTGTTTCGCGGCCGACGTTCTACCGCTTGTTGCACAAGCACCAGATACGCTGAGCGTTACACCACGGCACCTGGGCGAACATCACCCAGGGCCGAACCCCTCAATGCGGCCCGCGCGGGATGGTCTTGAGCAGGTCTTCGGGGCTGATGTGCCCAACCACTTGTGCAACCGCGCTGCCCGGTGTCGGCAGGTCGATGATATGGCTCTTCATCTTGCCAATCACATGCATCTCGCACGGCTTGCAGTCGAATTTCAGCGTCAGTACCTCGTCGCCCTGAATCAGCTGCATGGGCGCGACCTTGGTGCGTACGCCGGTGACACCCTTGGCCTGCTTGGGGCACAGGTTGAAGCTGAAACGCAGGCAGTGCTTGGTGATCATCACCGGCACCTCGCCGTGCTCTTCATGGGCCTCGTAGGCGGCGTCGATCAGTTGCACGCCATGGCGGTGGTAGAAGTCGCGAGCCTTCTGGTTGTACACGTTGGCCAGGAACGACAGGTGCGACTCGGGGTACACCGGCGGCGGCGTGGTCTCGGCCTTGCGCGCGCCGCGTGGGTGGGCCTGTACCCGCGCGGCGGTCAGTGCCTCGATGGCCTCGCGGCGCAGGGACTTGAGCTGCGAGTTGGGGATGAAGTACGCCTGCGGGGCGTCCAGCTCGATACGGTCGGCGTGGTACATAGTGGTACCCAGCTGGCCGAGCAGGTCGTGCAGTTGCTCCAGTGCCTGCTGGGGCTTGTTGGCGACGCCGAACGGGCCCTCCAGGGCTACCTGCACACTGACCCCTTCCTCGCTGCTCAGGGTCAGCAGCAGGCGTTGCTCGCGCAGCACCGCGTGCCACTCCACGCCCACCCGGCGTTCGGAGGACGTGCGCTGCAAGGCCTGTTGCCAGTTGTGGTCCAGGTTGCGCGACAACGGGTGGTTGGGGCGCAGCTTGTGCAGCCCTTCGGGCATTTCATTGGGCTCGACGCGGTAGCGGTAGCGTGTTTGGCCGTCTTCTTCAAACTCGCCGCGGGGCTCGGCGATGTTGGCGCGAAAACCCAGCACTTCGCGTTTGACCAGCACATTCAGGCCGTCGCCGTTGGTCAACGGCACGTCGGTCACCACGTGCAGGTCGCGCTTGCCGACCTTTTCCACCACGCCCACCGGCAGGCCGGTGAAGGTTGGCGAGTCGAACGCGCCGATATCGACCTTGCGGTCGGTGACGAAGTAGTCGGTGCTGCCGCGGTGGAAGGTCTTGTCCGGGTCGGGCAGGAAGAAGTGCTCGGTGCGCCCGCTGGAAGCGCGGGCATAGTGCGGGCGGCCTTCCAGGATGGCGTCCAGTTCCTTGCGGTAGTGGGCCGTGATGTTCTTCACATAGCCCATGTCCTTGTAACGCCCTTCGATCTTGAACGAGCGCACGCCGGCATCGACCAGGTCGGCCAGGTTGGCGGTCTGGTTGTTGTCTTTCATCGACAGCAGGTGTTTCTCGAACGCGACCACGCGGCCCTGGTCGTCCTTGAGGGTATAGGGCAGGCGGCAGGCCTGCGAGCAGTCGCCACGGTTGGCGCTGCGCCCGGTTTGCGCGTGGGAGATGTTGCACTGGCCGGAAAATGCCACGCACAGTGCACCATGGATGAAGAACTCGATGGCCGCGTCGGTTTCGGCGGCGATGCTGCGGATTTGCTGCAAATTCAGCTCGCGGGCCAGCACCAGTTGCGAGAAACCGGCCTGGTCGAGGAATTTCGCCCGCTCCAGGGTGCGAATGTCGGTCTGGGTGCTGGCGTGCAGCTCGATCGGCGGGATGTCCAGCTCCATCACCCCCAGGTCCTGCACGATCAGTGCATCGACACCGGCGTCATGCAACTGGTGGATCAGCTTGCGCGCCGGCTCCAGCTCGTTGTCGTGGAGGATGGTGTTAATGGTGGTGAACACGCGCGCATGGTACCGATGGGCGAACTCGACCAGTTCGGCAATGTCGCTGACTTCGTTGCAGGCATTGTGGCGCGCGCCGAAGCTTGGGCCGCCGATGTAGATGGCATCAGCGCCGTGCAGGATCGCCTCACGGGCGATGGCCACGTCACGCGCAGGGCTGAGCAGTTCCAGCTGGTTCTTTGGAAGGGACATGTCGTTGTATTTTCGGGCTGTCACGGGTTAGGCGCGCATTGTAGCGGCGAAACGGGCTGGCGGCACCCTTGGGCTGCCCGAAGGTGTGCAGCCAGGGTGCGAGGGGGCGGCAACGACGGTCGGTCAGCGCTTGGCGGCCATCGCCGTCACTTCGACGCGCATGCCGTCGAACGCCAAGGCGGCCACCCCAACGGCGGCACGCACCGGCCAGGGCTTGCTGAAGAAGCGCTGGTACACCTCGTTGAATGCCGCGCGGTCGGCCATGTCGGTCAGGTAGATGGTCAGGTGCAGCACGCGGTCCATGCCGCTGCCGGCTTTTTCCAGCGCCACTTTCAAGGCCTGCAGGGTGCACTCGCTTTGCGCGACGATGTCACCCAGCTCCAGGCTGCCGTCGGCACGGGTCGGGATCTGGGTAGTGACCAGCACGCCGTTGTACTCGGCGACGTCGGAAGAAATCGAGTCGGTGTCCGGGTCGGGGGTATAGATGATGTCTGCTTGAGCCATGGTGTGGTTTGCCTTGCAACGGAAGGAAACGGCAAGCCTACGCGAGCGCAACGCACCGGTCGAGCGCACCCCGGCGTTTGTAAAGCGCGGCGTTCACCGGCAGAATCGCGGCCGATTGCCAGACCAGAGGTTTATGTTGAACGAACAGACTTTGTCCCGGCGCCTGGAGCGCGTGGCTGCCTATGTGCCGCAGGGCGCGCGCCTGGCCGACATTGGCTCGGACCATGGCTTCCTGCCGGTGGCGTTGATGTTGCGCGGGGTGATCGAGGCCGGGGTGGCCGGTGAGGTGGCGCAGGTGCCGTTCGCCTCGGCCCAACGCACGGTGAGCCGCAACGGCCTGGAGGCCTCTGTGGCCGTGCGCCTGGCCGATGGCTTGGCGGCCATCGAGCCACAGGACCGTATCACGGTGATCAGCCTGTGCGGCATGGGCGGCGACACCATGTGCGCCATCCTGCAGGCAGGCCCGCAGCGCCTGGCCGGCGTCACCCGCCTGGTAATGCAGCCCAACGGCGGTGAGCGCGAACTACGCCAGTGGCTGGCCGGCAATGGCTACCGGATCGTCCACGAGGAACTGCTGCGGGAAAACCGCTTCGACTACGAGATCATCGTCGCCGAGCCGGGGAGGGCGGTGTACACCGCTCAACAGCTGTACTTCGGGCCGTTGCTGATGCAGGAAAAAAGCGCGGCGTTCCTGGGTAAATGGCAGCGCATGCTGCGCCAGAAGCAGCACACCCTGGCCAATTTCCAGCGGGCCCGGGGCGCTGTGCCGCAGGCGAAGATAGACGACTTCAACCAGCAGGTAGGCTGGATAACGCAGTTGCTGGCCTGAGTCACTGTTGCGGGCAGTTGCTCATCTCGCGGTAACTGATTTCGTGCTTCTGGTCATGGTGGTCGAGGTACACCATGTGAGCGGTGCCGATCTGGCAGTCGCCGACGTTGCTGGGCGGGGTGATGGAAATCACTTTGGCCACATCCAGGTGCATGCCGTATGCATAGTTGCTACTGGCTGGCTGATCGTTGCCCGTGGCGGCGAGGGCTGCGCACGAAGCCAAGGCAGCGGAAATGGCGATTATAGCGAGGGAGGGTTTCATGGCTGGCTCCTTTTACAATGTATGACTAATGATGTATTCAAAGGCCTTACACAATAAATGGGCTAAGTCGTGATAGATTCCTGCCTTTAACGTAACAATAACACCCAGTAAGGAGCTCACTTTCATGGACATGCTCCATGCCATGCGTACCTTCGCCCGTGTGGTGGAATGCGGCAGCTTCGCGGCGGCCGCCAACGCCCTGGACATCTCTGCGGCACAGGTTTCGCGCATCGTGGCGGAGCTGGAAAACCAGTTGCAGACCCGCCTGTTGCACCGCACCACCCGGCGCTTGCGCATGAGCGAGGCCGGCGAGCGGTTTCTCGAGCGGGCGCGGCAGATCATGCTGCTGACCGAAGAAGCGGTGGGCGAGGCCCGTGGTGCGCACCTGACGCCGCGTGGGCGGTTACGCCTGCACTGTCCCCATGGCCTGGGGCTGTTGCTGATGCCGCTGGTGGCCGGCTACAACGCGTTGTGCCCGGAGGTGGTGATCGAGCTGACCCTGTCACAGCGCAACCCCGACCCGCTGGCCGAAGGGCATGATGTGGTGATTACCGTGGACGGCGCGTTGCCCGATTCGCAGCTGATCGCCGTGCCGCTGGGCAATATCTTCAGTATCCCCTGCGCGGCCCCGGCCTACCTGGAAGCCAATGGCGTACCGGAAAGCCCCGAAGACTTGCACGGCCATCGTTGCCTGCGCATGTCGTACCCCATGTACGAAGGTGACTGGGTGTTCCCGCAGGGGGTCGACCAGTGTGTGATCGTACCGAAGGACGGTTTCTCCACCAATGTTGCCGATGCCATGCTGGTGGCCAGCGAGTTGGGCATGGGCATAGGCCTGTTGCCGTTCTACACCGCCAGCCAGGCGATCGGGCAGGGGCGGCTGTGCCGCCTGTTGGCGCCGTATCGGCTGCGCGAGAGTGCGCTGTATGCAATTTACCCGTCACGGCACTACCTGGATGCCAAGGTGCGTACCTGGATCGACTACCTCAAGGAGCAGTTGCCAGCGCTGTTCGAAAGGCACGCCGAGCTGGTGGACGACGCTCGCTACTGGCGCTAGGTAGGCAGAGCCTGGCGCCAGGGCTCGGTCGTCGACCTACTAAAGCGTGTAGTGCTTCAGCTCCCGCGCAATCAGCATGCGCTGGATTTCGCTCGAGCCTTCGTAGATCTGGGTGATCCGGGCATCGCGGTAGTAACGCTCTACCGGGTAGTCTTCCAGGTAGCCGTAGCCGCCATGTACCTGGATCGCCATCGAGCATACCCGTTCGGCCATTTCCGAGGCGAATAGCTTGGCCTGGGATGCCTCTGACAGGCACGGCCTGCCGGCGCTGCGCAGGCGCGCAGCATGCAAAATCAGCAGCCGCGCGGCGTTGACCTGCACCTGCATGTCGGCCAACAGGTTGGCGATGCTCTGGTGCTCGTTGATCGGCTTGCCGAATTGCACACGGTCCCGTGAATAACCCAGCGCTGCTTCGAACGCCGCACGGGCGATGCCCAGCGCTTGCGCGGCGATACCGATACGGCCCCCTTCAAGGTTGGACAAGGCGATGGCCAGGCCCTTGCCGCGCTCGCCCAGCAGGTTGGCGGCCGGTACACGGCAGTTGTCGAACGTGACCGCGCAGGTATCAGAGGCGCGGATGCCCATCTTGTGTTCGCTGCGGTCGACTTTGAAGCCCGGGTTGTCGGCGGGCACCAGAAAGGCCGACAGGCCCTTTTTGCCCAGGTCCGGGTCGGTTACCGCAAACACGATCGCCAGGCCGGCACGCCGGGCATTGCTGACGAACTGCTTGGCGCCATTGATTACCCATTGGCCGTCTATCAACTCTGCGCGGGTCCGCAGGTTATGCGCCTCGGAGCCGGCCTGCGGCTCGGTCAGGCAGAAGCAGCCGATCACTTCACCCGTGGCCAGGCGTGGCAGCCATTGCTGCTGTTGGTCGGCCGTGCCATATGCCAGCAGCGGGCCGCAACCCACGGAGTTGTGAATGCTCATCATCGCCCCGGTGGCGCCACAACCGGCGGAAATTTCCTCTACCGCCAGGGCATAGGCGACGTAGTCGGTGTAGCTGCCGCCAAAATCTTCGGGCACGACCATGCCCAGCAGGCCCAGTTCGCCCATCTTGCGTACCACGTCGTCGTCGATCCAGCCGGCCTTTTCCCAGGCCTGGGCGTGCGGGGCGATTTCGCCACGGGCAAAATCGCGCGCCATGTCGCGGATCATGATCTGTTCTTCGCTCAGTTCCAGGTCTTGCATCGGTGTACTCCCGGGCTCACAGGCCTTCGAAGAATTGGTCGACCCGCTGGCGTTGCAGTGCAGCCAGGGTGGGTGGGTTCCAGCGCGGTTGCTTGTCCTTGTCGATGATCAGGGCGCGTACGCCTTCGATGATATCGCCATGCTGGAACCACTGGCGGTCCAGGTGCAGCTCCATGGCAAAGCACGCCTCCAGGTCCCGTTGGCGGCCCCGGCGCAGCATCTCCAGCGTAACCGCCATGGCCAGCGGTGAGCGGCTTTCCAGCTGATCGGCGGTGGCCGTGGCCCAGGCGTGGCTGTCGCCAATGCTGACTGTGCGCAATTGCTCGACGATGGCCGGCAGGTCGGGCAGGGCGAAGAAGTGGTCGATGACCGGGCGCAGTTTTTCCAGCGGGGCATCCTCCAGCACCTGGCTACCGAGCCTGGCCAGCAGGCCCTGCAGGTCCTTGAGCGGGTGGTCGCCGAAACTCAGCTGGTCCAGGCCTTGATCCAGGGCGGCGAGCTGGTCGCTGGCCAGGTACCAGTCGGCCAGGCCGCAGTACAGCGCATCGGCGGCCTGCACCTGTGCGCCGCTCACACCCAGGTAGATGCCCAGCTCGCCAGGGAGGCGCGACAGAAAATAACTGCCGCCCACGTCGGGAAAATAGCCAATGCCGACTTCAGGCATACCCAGGCGGCTGCGCTCGGTCACCACGCGCAGGTCACAGCCCTGAGCCAGGCCCATGCCACCGCCGAGGGTGAAGCCGTCCATCAGCACCAGCACCGGTTTGCGGTAACGGTGGATGGCCAGGTCGAGGGCATACTCCTCGACGAAAAAGGTCTCATGCAGCGTATCGCCGGCCTTGAAGCTGTCGTGCAGCGAACGGATATCGCCACCGGCGCAAAAACCCTTGGGGCCTGCACCGCGCAGCACCACCGCCCGTACGTGCGGGTCCCGGGCCCACTGTTCCAGGTGGTGGCGCAGGCTACGGACCATGTCCAGGGTAAGGGCATTGAGGCCGGCGGGGCGGTTCAGTGTCAGGTGGCCGACCTGGTTGCGGACCTCGGCCAGAACATGGTCGGTGGCCGAGGTGTAAGCGTGCGCAGTCATTGCCTTCTCCCTGCTTTGTTATTGATTTTCCAAGTGAAGTCTGGATTCCGCTGGAGGATCTGGCGATCCTTGCATGCGAATTTGCCTTGTACAATCGACAAATCTGCAGGGGGAATCTGCATTTTTGCGTGCCTGGCAGTGTTGCCACTCTAGCAAGGTTTGAGGTTTACCGGGCTGGCTCGGTGGGCGGGCGCCGATGCTCTTGGTGTTTTGGTCCACCAGAACACCGATCATTAACCTTAGCGTAACGATCCAGCGCCGAGCTTGATTGATGCCCGGCTGGCCCCCGACCTAAGGTGACCCCACGACAGCGAACCCGTGGAGTCACCATGACAACAACACAGAACCCACCGCCGCAATGGTCGCGACGGCGTGCCGAAAAGCAACGCCGCCTCGATCAGGTCCGCCACCTTGCCGACGGTGCGGTGCTGCCCAGCGAGCGTATCGTCGAAGCACTGGAGCTGTTGCTGGCCCCCGGCGACCGGGTGGTGCTGGAAGGCAACAACCAGAAGCAGGCCGACTTCCTCTCGCGTTCGCTGGCCAAGGTCGACCCTGAGCGCCTGCACGACCTGCACATGATCATGCCCAGCGTCAGCCGTGCAGAACACCTGGACTTGTTCGAGCGCGGCATCGCCCGCAAGCTGGATTTTTCCTTCGCCGGGCCACAAAGCCTGCGCATTGGCCAGTTGCTTGAAGACGGCTTGCTCGAAGTCGGCGCGATCCACACCTATATCGAGCTGTACTCGCGGCTGCTGGTCGACCTGATCCCCAACGTGACCCTGGTGGCAGGCTTCATGGCCGACCGTGAAGGCAACCTGTACACCGGGCCCAGCACCGAAGACACCCCAGCGCTGGTGGAGCCGGCCGCGTTCAGCGACGGTATCGTCATCGCCCAGGTCAACCAGCTGGTCGACCGTGTGGACGACCTTCCGCGCGTCGATATCCCGGCGTCATGGGTCGATTTCGTGGTGGTTGCCGACCAGCCTTTCTACATCGAACCACTGTTCACCCGCGACCCACGTCACATCAAGCCGGTGCATGTGCTGATGGCGATGATGGCCATTCGCGGCATCTACGAAAAACACCAGGTGCAGTCGTTGAACCATGGTATCGGCTTCAATACCGCTGCCATCGAGCTGATCCTGCCCACCTACGGCGAGTCGCTGGGGCTCAAGGGCAAGATCTGCCGCAACTGGACCCTCAACCCTCACCCTACGCTGATCCCGGCTATCGAAAGCGGCTGGGTGCAAAGCGTGCATTGCTTTGGCACCGAGCTGGGCATGGAGGACTACATCGCCCAGCGGCCCGATGTGTTCTTCACCGGCCGTGACGGTTCGCTGCGCTCCAACCGCATGATGTGCCAGCTGGCCGGGCAGTACGCCGTGGACCTGTTCATTGGCGCGACCCTGCAGGTAGACGGCGATGGCCATTCGTCGACAGTCACCCGCGGTCGCCTGGCCGGCTTTGGCGGGGCGCCGAACATGGGCCACGACCCCCGGGGCCGGCGCCATGCAACGCCGGCCTGGCTCGACATGACCGTGCCGCAAACCCTGCTGGAGCGCGGCCGCAAGCTGGTGGTGCAGATGGTCGAAACCTACCAGGAAGGCGGCAAACCGACCTTCGTGGAAACCCTGGATGCGGTGGCCGTGGCGAAAAAGGCCGGCATGCCGCTGGCCCCGGTGATGATCTACGGTGACGACGTTACCCACCTGTTGACCGAAGAGGGCATTGCCTACCTGTACAAGGCCCGCAGCCTGGAAGAGCGCCAGCAGATGATTGCCGCTGTGGCCGGGGTTACCGCCATCGGCCTGCGGCATGACCCGAAAGACACTGCGCGCCTGCGCCAGCAAGGCCTGGTCGCATTGCCCGAAGACCTGGGCATCCGCCGCACTGACGCCAGCCGCGAGCTGCTGGCAGCGCGCAGCGTTGCCGACCTGGTTGAATGGTCCGGCGGCCTGTACAACCCGCCGGCACGGTTCAGGAGCTGGTGATGAAAGCACGCGACTTGCGCCTTGAACCTGTTACGGTCCCTGTGGGCGCGGGTTTACCCGCGAAGAGGCCAGCCCACACAACCCGGATTCAACTGCCAGACCACCTGGCCGACCTGGCCGTGGAAGCCCTGATCGACGAAGCCGAGCTGTCCCCCAAACCCGGCCTGGTCGACCGCCGCAGCAACGGCGCTCACACCGACATGACCCTGGCCCTGATGCACGCCTCGGCCCTGGCCCTGTGGCCCTGCCTGCGCAACATGGCCGCAGCCGCGCAAACCATTGGCACCATCGGCCAACCCCTGCGCGCCAGCTTGGGCCAGCTCGGCCGTGAAGGCGAAGCCGCGATGCTGGCCGCGACCCATGGGGTCAACACCCACCGCGGCGCTATCTGGGCCCTGGGCCTGCTGGTCGCCGCCAAGGCCCTCGACCCCGATGCCAGCGCCAGCACGGTGGCCGCGCGGGCCGGGCGCATCGCCCTGTTCGACGACCCGGCCATGCCGCAGCAGCACAGCCATGGCCTGCAGGTGCGCCAGCGCTATGGCAGCAGCGGTGCCCGCGAACAGGCGCAACAAGGCTTCCCTGCGGTTATCGGCCACGGCTTGCCACACCTGCAACGCAGCCGTGCCAGCGGTGCCAGTGAGGCCAACGCCCGGCTCGATGCCTTGCTCGCCATCATGGCCGTGCTCAGCGATACCTGTGTGCTGTGGCGCAGCGGCCCTGCAGGGCTGGCCGCCGTGCAGCAGGGCGCCCGCGCGGTACTGGGTGCCGGGGGCAGTGCCACCCTGGCCGGGCGCCGCTACCTGCGTACGCTGGACCAGCAACTGCTGCAACTGAACGCCTCACCGGGCGGCGCCGCCGATCTACTGGCCGCCTGCCTGTTCCTCGACAAAGCCGGGAGCCTGTGACATGGAAACCCTGACCTTCGATTTCCCCGCCGCCGAACCGGGGCGTGGCCGCACGCTGGTGGGCTGTGTCAGCTCCGGCGACCTTGAAGTACTGATCGAACCCGGCACCGCCGGCCACCTGCAGATCCAGGTGGTGACTTCGGTCGATGGCAGCGCCGCGCGCTGGGCGCAACTGTTCCAGCGCCTGTTCGAGGGCCGCGCCTGGCCGGCCGTGAACATCGACATTCATGACTTCGGCGCCACCCCGGGGGTGGTCCGCCTGCGCCTGGAACAAGGCTTCGAGGAGATCGCCCATGACTGACACCGCACGCTTGCTGCGCAGCCGCAGCTTCGTAGAACTGGGTGCCCGGCAGCGCGCCCGCGCCGTGCTCGACCCGGGCAGTTTCCGCGAGCTGCTCGGCCCCTTCGACCGGCTGATGTCGCCTTGGCTGCCCTTGCAGGGCATCGTGCCGCAGGCTGACGACGGCGTGGTCATCGCCAAAGGCACGCTGAACGGGCGCAGTGCGGTGGTCGCCGCTATCGAGGGCGGCTTCCAGGGCGGCAGCATGGGCGAGGTGGGCGGCGCCAAGATTGCCGGGGCGTTGGAGCTGGCCATCGAAGACAACCGCAATGGCATCCCCACGTGTGCAGTGCTGCTGCTGGAAACCGGCGGTGTGCGGTTGCAGGAAGCCAACCTTGGCCTGGCAGCGATTGCCGAAATCCAGGCGGCGATCGTCGAACTGCGGGCCTGGCAGCCGGTGATCGGGGTGATTGCCGGTTCCGTGGGGTGCTTCGGGGGCATGTCGATCGCCGCTGGCTTGTGCAGCCATTTACTGGTCACCCGCGAGGCCCGCCTGGGCCTCAACGGGCCGCAGGTCATCGAACAGGAAGCCGGCATTGCCGAGTATGACGCCAAGGACCGGCCGTTCATCTGGAGCCTGAGCGGCGGCGAACAGCGCCATGCCAGCGGGCTGGTCGATGGCTATGTGGCCGATGACATCCAGGCGCTGCGCGACTGTCTGCTGCAATTGCTCGACTCGCCTGGCGCTGACCGCGCCCGGCAACACGCCTGGTTCCTCGAGCGCCTGGCCCGGCTGGGCGCCGACTGCCCGCAACTGGACGCTGCCGCCGTGCGTGCCCTTTACCAAGGAGAAGCCCAATGAACCGTGCCCTGAACTGGCTGCCGGGCCTGGCAGGCGGCCAACCCTTGCCGGGCTACCCGGCGTCGTTGCAGGTTATCGATGGCGAACTGGACAACCGCCTGGCGCGCTTTATCGCCGTGGTACCGGACCCCGCCAATCCGTTCCCCCGGGCCCGCGGGGGCGAAGTCGGTCTGCTGGAGGGTTGGGGCCTGGCCAAGGCCGTGAGCGACGCGGTCGACGCTGACCGCCAGGGGCACAAGCGCGCAATTGTCGCGGTAATCGATGTGCCCAGCCAGGCCTACGGTCGCCGTGAGGAGGCCTTGGGTATCCATCAGGCCTTGGCTGGCGCTGTGCAGGCTTATGCCCAGGCCCGGCTGGCCGGCCACCCGGTCATCGGGCTGCTGGTCGGCAAGGCCATGTCTGGCGCTTTTCTTGCCCACGGCTACCAGGCCCAGCGCCTGATCGCCCTGGACGACGCCGGGGTAATGGTGCATGCCATGGGCAAGGCGGCAGCCGCGCGGATTACCCTGCGCAGTGTCGAGCAACTGGAAGCGTTGGCCGCCGAGGTGCCGCCCATGGCCTATGACCTGGCCAGCTATGCGTCACTGGGCCTGCTGTGGCGTCGGTTGACGGTGGCCAACGCCGAAGCGCCTGGCAGCGCCGACATTGCCCGGGTGCGTGCCTGCCTTGCCGACGCGGTCCGGGATATTGGCAGCTCGACCGACCTGTCGTCGCGGCTGGCGGGCGAACACCGCAGTGCCTCGCGGCAAGTGCGTGAGCAACTGCGCCGCCAATGGCAGGGTGCCTGAGGTGAACGCGCCACGCCCCCATGACCTGCTGTGGGGCATGCCCACTTCGGCCCTGCCGGCCGACGCGCCGCTGTGGGCACGGGAAGTGTTGGCCGGCGGCCAGCCGGTGGTCGTGCGCCGCGCGGTGTGTGACGCCGGCTGGGTCGCCGTGGGCGTACGTGGCCAAGGGCGGGCGCAGCGCCTGGCAGCGTTGATGCGGGTTGGCGACATCCAACGCCAGAAGGCCCCCGAAGCCTTGCAGCGGCCAACACAGCGCGCCTGGCCAGCATTGCAGGCCCTGGCCTGGGTAGCGCCAATGCTCGATGCCTGCGGCCTGGCCTGGGGGCCGACAGGTGGCGTGGGTTACCAGATTGCAACGGGTATCGACGTGCTGCACGCCGACAGCGACCTGGACATACTGGTACGCACGCCGCAACCGCTGGCGCGTATACAGGCCCGCACGCTGTTGGCGATGCTGGACGGCGCGCCATGCCGTATCGATGCGCAGTTGGAAACCCCGGGCGGCGCTGTGGCGTTGCGCGAGTGGGCCGGTTTCGCCCAGCGCGTGTTGCTCAAGTCGCCCGTGGGGCCATGCCTGTGCGAAGACCCGTGGGCTGTACGGGAGCGTGCCGCATGAGCACTCTGTTCGCGTTCCCGGGCCAGGGTGCCCAGCAGGTCGGCATGTTGCAGCGCCTGCCCGAAGGCAGCGGGCCGGTGCTGGAAGAGGCCAGCGATGCCCTTGGCCAGAACGCACTGGCGTTGGACAGCGAGCACGCCCTGCAGTCGACCCGCGCCGTGCAGCTGTGCCTGCTGCTCAGTGGCGTGGCCTGGGCGCGCTGGTTGATGCAGCGCAGCCCAGGGCCGGATTGCGTGGCGGGCTTGTCGGTCGGCGCCTACCCGGCGGCAGTGGTGGCCGGTGCTTTGGCCTTTGCCGACGCTGTGCGCCTGGTTGCCCTGCGCGGCGAACTGATGCAACGGGCCTATCCGCGCGGCTATGGCATGACTGCGCTCAGTGGCCTGGAGCTGGCCAGTGTCGAGCGCTTGCTGGGCGAGGTGGGTGGCGAAGTGTATGTCGCCAACCTCAACAGCGAGCAGCAGATCGTCATTGCCGGCAGCGAAACAGCGATGGCGGCGGTGGCGGCCCGCGCGCGCGGCCTGGGCAGGGGCATCGCGCGCCGGCTGGCAGTCAGCGTGCCATCGCATTGCCCGTTGCTGGCTGGCCCGGCAGCGGAGCTGGCTGCGGCCTTCGCTACGGTCGAACTGCAGCGGCCACGTATCACTTACCTCAGTGGCAGCAGCGCACGGGTGATCTTCGACCCGCAGCGCCTGCGCGACGATCTGGCCGGCAACATGGCGCGCCGGGTGGACTGGCGGGCAGCGTTGCGCAATGCCTATGAACGCGGCGTGCGCCTGCACCTGGAAATGCCGCCTGGCAGCACGCTCAGCGGCCTGGCCCGGCCAGTGTTCGAACAGGGCAGGGTGCTGGCGGTGGAAGGCACCCGATGGGACAGCCTGGATGCGCTGCTGCGCCAGGAGGTGGCGGACCGGCGATGATGGCGGGCAGCGCGCCGGCTGGCACGGGCTACGCCCGTTAATGAAGCCGGTGCGGCGCTTGCGGGTTTACCGATGGCGAAGAACAACAACAAGCAACTTCGACACTACCTGAGGACAACAACAATGATCATCTATGGTGTGGCACTGCTGGCGGTCTGTACGCTGGCTGGGGTTATCGTCGGCGACTTCCTGGGCGTACTGCTGGGCGTCAAATCCAATGTAGGCGGGGTCGGCATCGCCATGATCCTGCTGATCTGCGCACGCCTTTACATGCACCGTCACGGTGGCATGAGCAAGGAGTGCGAGTTCGGTGTGGGCTTCTGGGGGGCCATGTACATTCCGGTCGTGGTGGCCATGGCGGCGCAACAGAACGTGGTCACTGCCCTGCACGGCGGGCCGGTGGCGCTGCTGGCTGCGATAGGTGCGGTGCTGGTGTGCGGTGCGACCATTGCACTGATCAGCCGCAGCCACCGCGGCGAACCGCTCCCCGCGGTCGAGGCGCCACCCCAGGCCAATGGGCATGCTGCCCCTGCAGGGGGGCGCTGAACATGTGGCCGATCATTGATAATGCCCTGGAACATAACGGCCTGATCACTGCCTTCGCGGTGGTGGGCGGCATCATGTGGCTGTCGGTGTTGTTGTCCAGGTACCTGACCTTCGGCCGCGTGCACGGCTCGGCCATCGCCATTGTCATCGGGCTGGTGTTGGCCTGGGTGGGCGGTACCCTCACAGGCGGCCAGAAAGGCCTGGCCGACATGGCGCTGTTTTCCGGTATCGGCCTGATGGGCGGGGCCATGCTGCGCGACTTCGCCATCGTTGCCACGGCGTTCGAGGTGCAGGCCACCGAGGCTCGCCGTGCCGGGATGATCGGCGCGGTGGCGCTGCTGCTCGGCACGGTCTTGCCGTTCATTGTCGGGGCGGGCGTGGCGTACGCCTTCGGTTACCGCGACGCGGTGAGCATGACCACCATTGGTGCCGGCGCCGTGACGTACATCGTCGGCCCGGTGACCGGCGCCGCGCTGGGTGCCAGTTCGGACGTGATGGCCCTGTCGATCGCCACCGGTTTGATCAAGGCGATTCTGGTGATGGTATTCACCCCGGTATCGGCCCGTTTGCTGGCGCTGGACAACCCACGCTCGGCAATGGTGTTCGGCGGTTTGGCGGGGACTGTGTCGGGTGTGACCGCCGGGTTGGCGGCGACGGACCGGCGGCTGGTGCCTTATGGGGCACTGACCGCCACGTTCCATACCGGCTTGGGGTGCCTGATGGGGCCGTCGATCCTGTACTTCTGTGTGCGAGGGTTGGTGGGGTAGACAACCGGGCTGCATGGCAGCCCGTTGGCTCAGTGGGCCTGGCTCTGGGCAGCCGGTGCAGGGTCGGCTGGCTCCAGCGGCGGATGCTCTTGCGCGGCATGCATCAGGTCTTCGGTTACCCGCAGTTCGGCACCGGTGGGCGAGAACGTGGTCGAGGCGGCGAAGGGCGCCGGGTGTTCTGCCGCCGGGCGCTTGCCACGGCGCCACATGAAGAAGCACAGCATCGCCAGGTTGACCACGGCAAACGCCCAGAACAGTCCGGCCTCGCCAAACTCGGTCATCATCGGCGAAATGGCCACCGGTGCCATGGCCGAGCCCAGTGAGTTGATCAGCAGCAAACCCTGGATCATCGGCACCAGCGCATCGGACGGTGCGCGGTCGGCGGCATGGCTGACCGCGACCGGGTACAGGGTGAACACGCCTCCGCCCAACAGGAACAGCATGGCCGGCAGCAGGAACGAGTCCGAGGGCAGGAAGACCGTGACCAGTGACAGCACAACGCACAAGGCGGCCAGCGCCAGCAGTACGTCCAGGCGGTCTTTGCGGTCCGACCAGCGCCCGACCGGGTACTGCAACAGCATGGCGCCAAGGATGACCCAGGCCATCATGTTGCCGACTTCGCCCACCTCCAGGCCGATGCGTTGCAGGTACAGCGGCAGCAGGGCATAGATGCCGGCGATGGCGACGCCCGAGCCGAAACAACCCACCAGGCCCGAAGGGGCCACGCCCAGCAACTGCCGGGGCTTGAGGGGTTCGACCTGCTCCAGCAAGGGCGATACCCGCGGCAGGATCACGATGGGCAGCACCGACAGCGCGGCGAGCACGCCGGCCAGCATGAACGGCGCGGTATCGCCCAACTGGGTGATTTCCCCCAGGCCGGCCTGGGCGATGACCCCGGCGCCATAGAAGGCGATCATGTACAGCGCCAGCAGGCGGCCGCGGATTTTCGCGTCGCCGGCCAGCAGCAGCCAGCTTTCGATCACCAGGAACACGCCCACGGCGGCCCAGCCGTTGATCAGGCGCAGCACCGACCACCAGGTCACGTCGTAGAACAAGCCCTGCAGCAAGATGGTCACGGCAATCAGCGAGGCGAAGCTGGTATAGGCGCGAATGTGGCCGATGCGCAGGATCAGCCGGTCGTTGAAGATGGCGCCCAGTGTGAGGCCGATGAAGTAGGTCGACGAAACGATGCCAATGGTGGTGGCAGACTCACCGGCAGCGCCCAGGCGCAGGGTGGTGAGGGAAGACATGAAGCCGTTGCCCAGGGCGATGATGAACAGCCCGAGCAGGGGCGCCAGCGCCATGGCCAGCAAACGCGGAGACATAGGTACCTCTGGTTGGATGAGCGGAATGAGCGCCTTTTCGGACGCGCACACCGGCTCGACCCCGCAAGGGGCGAGTAGCTGCACGGATGCGACCTGGGCAAGACTCAACCGCTGGGCCGTAGGGGATGGGGCCGGGCGGGGAGGGTTGAGCCTATTTCACATGGTGAGCATGTGTTCAGGCACGGACTCTGTCATTGCTGCTGGTTGCCACCGTTGACGGCGACGGGCGAAAAGGAAGCGCGATTCTACGGGGTTGCGAGGGTTTGCCCAAGGGGCCTGGCCCTGCGACGAGACGCCGCAGGCAGCCAGGCAACTGCGCCCGGCAGCTAAGGCTGCACCCGGGTATCGATACTGACCACCACCGACATCCCCGGCCGCAACTGCCGGGCGGGTGGCTGGTCGGCATCCACGGTGATCCGTACGGGTATCCGCTGGGCGATCTTGACGAAGTTGCCGGTGGCATTGTCGGCCTGCAGCAAGGCGAACTCCGAACCGGTGGCCGGCGAAATCTGCTGCACGTGCCCGTACAGCTTCAGGTGGTTCAGCGCGTCCACGGTAAAGCTCACGGGTTGGCCGATGCGCACATTGGCCATCTGGGTTTCCTTCATGTTGGCGATGACCCACAGGGTGTCGGGCACCAGCGCCATCAACTGTGCACCTGAATTGACATAAGCACCCAGGCGCGTGCCGATCTGCCCCAGTTGGCCGTCACGCGGGGCGGTAACCCGGGTGTTGTCGAGGTCGATGCGCGCCAGCTCCACGGCGGCCTTGGCGTTTTCCACAGCCGCTTCGAGCGCAGCCCGGTTGACCACCACGGTCTCCCGGTCCTGGCGGGCGATTTCCAGCGCGGCCTTGGCCTGGGCCAGGCTGGCGACGGCAGCTGCCTCGTTGGCGCGGGTCACGTCCAGTTCGCTGCGGGAAACCGAGCCGTCGCTGACCAGCGCCTGATTGCGGCGCAGGTCGGCCTTGGCTTTGGCCGCCTGGGCCTGGGCATCGCCAATGGCGGCCTGGCGCTGGGCAATGGTGGCTTCGGCGCTCTTGCGCTGTTGCAGGTTGTTGGCCAGGGCTGCCTGTTGCTGCTGCAACTGGGCGAGGGCCTGGGCCAGGCGCTGCTTGTAGATACGGTCGTCCAGTTGCACCAGCAGGTCGCCGGCCTTGACGAACTGGAAGTCGTGCACGGGCACGTCGACGATGTAACCACTGAGCTGGGGGCCTATCAGGGTGACCTGCCCGCGCACCAGGGCGTTTTCGGTGCTTTCGATGGCACTGCTGAAGGGCGGCAGGCGCCAGGCATACAGCACCAGCAGAACACCTGCCAGGGCCACGGCGGCAAAGCAGATCGAGGACAGCAACCGCACCCGCCGCGTGCGTACCGGGCTACCCGGCTCGCTGGGGGGCGTGGCGCCTTCCGGGGTTTCGGCGATGGCGGTGGTGGTCGTGGTACGGGTGTCGTCGGTCATCGGGTGGGCACGCCGGGGGTGGAGTCGGTGGTGGTGGCCTGGCGTTTCGAGTACCAGAGCCAGGTGCTACGGATGCAGATCCAGATCATGGTCAGTATGGCGATGCTGCCGATCAGTACGAACACATCGTTGTAGGCCATGACATTGGCTTCGCGGCTGGCGGCCGTGGCCAGCAGGCGCATGCCGGCTTCGGTGCGCACGGCCGGGTCGGCGAGGATGCCACTGTAGGCTGCTGCACCGCTTTGTACGCGGGCATTGACCAGTGGTTCCAAATAACTCAGGTGGTCCATCAGGTGGCTGGAGTGGAACTTTTCCCGCCAGGTCTGGAAGGTGCCGAGCAGTGCCGCGCCAACCAGGCCGCCGACGTTGTTGCAGATGCCGAACAGCACCGAAAAGCTGACCAGGTTACGGGGGTTGGCGCGCACATGGCTGATACCCAGGGCCATCGACGGCCCCAGGAAGAAGGTACTGCCAAAGGCCAGCAGAAACTGGCTGAAGTACATTTGTGCCGGGCGCGTGAGGTTGCTGGAACCGCTGTCGATGAATGCACCGACGGCCATGGCCAGCAAGGACACGAACAGCGGGATGATCAGGTGGTTGGGATTTATGGTCAGGGCACTGCTGGCCAGGCCCGCCAAGGCACCCAGCAGCATGATCCAGTACAGGCTGCGCATCTGCTCGCTGCTCATGTTCAAGGCCTGCAGGAAGCCTACCGCGCCTGTGGATTGCTCCGAGGTGACCATGCGGATCAGCACCACGCACAGGGCCAGACGGATGATGGCGCCACTGCCAAGCCAGCGGGTCATCAGCAACGGGTTGCGGCGGTTGTGTTCGATGGCCAGGCCGCTGAGCATCAGCGCAATCGATGCCGCCAGCGCCACGCCGAGCCATGGGGCCTCCAGCCACCAGTCGATGCGCCCCAGCGACAGCACGGCACAAAGCAGGGCGGTACCGCTGGCCATCAGGGTGAAGGTCAAGAAATCCAGTGGCTCGAAGGTTTTGAAGCGGTCACCGGGCGGTAGCTTGAGCAGCAGGACACAGCCCAGTGCCGCCAGGGCCAGCCCGAGCTCGAACAGGTACAGCCCGCGCCATTCGGCTATCTGCAGCAAGTCTTCGGAAAAGATCCGCGCCAGGGGTAATGCCAGCTGCGAAGCGCCCAGGCCCAGTACCATGGCCTTCAACCGCCACTGGGCGGGGAAGGCCTGGATCATATAGTACAGCCCCAGCGAGCTGAGCGCCGCCCCCACCATGCCGTGGGCCGCGCGGACGGCGATGGCCGAGTTGAGGTCGTTGACCAGCAGGTGGGCGAAGGTGACCAGGACGTATAGGACCAGGAACACCTCGGTGAAGGCGCGCAAGCCGAATTGTTGGCGGAATTTCACCAACAGCAGGTTCATGGACACGTTGGTCATCACGTAGGCCGCTGGCAGCCAGGCCATTTCCGCCGTGGTTGCACCTAGCGCGCCTTGCAGGAACATCAGGTTGGCGGTGACCAGCGCGTTGCCCAAGCCACCGGTAATGGCTACCAGCAGGCCGACCACGCCATACGCCAGGCGTTTGGCTGGCGAATGCAAAGGCGTGGAAGGGGAGCCTGGCAGGGTGGGTTTTTCGTGGGGTAGCCACGCGTGTGGGGCGTATTTGTCCATGGGGCAGACTGTACTTGAGCGGCGCTTGGTGCTGCTAGGTGCAGGCTTTGGTTTTGAGCATATTGTGCGTTGCCGGTAGCACCGTATTCGCGGGTGGCACCGAACCCGACGCGGTGGCTGGCACCGGCTGCGCCGGTGTTCGCGGGCACGCCCGCTCCCACAAGGGAGCGGGTTTACCCGCTAAAGGGCCGGGGCTGCTGGCTGACGGGGGCGTCAGAAGTCTACGCTGGCGGACAAGCGCAGCACCCGTGGTGTGCCTTGGGTCAGGTAGTTGTTGGTGGTCGAGGCCGACGCCCAATAGGCCTTGTTGGCGACGTTCTCCAGGTTGGCCCGCAAGGTCACCCACTGCTCATCCACCTTGAAACGGTAACGTGCGCCGAGGTCGACCCGGGTCCAGGCCGGGATGTTCAGGCTGTTGCTGGCATTGACGTACTGGCCGCCGGTACGCAACACCCGCGCATTCAATGCCGCGCCGGCGATGCCTGGAACGTCCCAGTCCGCGCCCAGGTTGTACTGGAAGCGCGGCACGCCCGGCGCACGGTTGCCGTCGTTGGCGCCATTGGCAGTGTTCTTGAGCTCGGTGTGCATGAACACTGCACCGGTCAGCAGGCGCAAGCCGTGCACCGGCTCGCCGAACACATTCAATTCCACCCCTTTGTTGACCTGCTCGCCGTCCATGCTGAAGGTGTCGCGCTCGGCACCGGCGCTGCGGAACGTGGTGCTGTTGGGCTGCTCGATGCGGTACAGGCCAAGCGTTGCACCAAAGCTGTCCCAGTCCAGCTTGACCCCGGCCTCGACCTGCTTGCTGCGCCTGGGCGGGAACACTTCATTGGCATTGGTCACGCTCGACGGGGCAGTGGGGCCTTGTGCCAGCCCCTCGATGCGGTTGGCGTAGAACGACACATGCTCCCACGGCTTGAGCACCAGGCCATAGACCGGCGTGGTCACCGACTCGTCATAGTTGGCGTTGCGCTCACCGCTAGCGGTAGACCAGCCGTCGACACCGATCGATTGCCGGCGCACGCCCAGGGTCAGCAGCACACGGTCATCCACAAAGCCAAGGGTGTCGGACATCGCCACGCTCTTGACCCGGTTCTTGCCCACGATACGCGGGTCGTGCAGGTCACTGCCCGTATACGTATTGGTCGGGCGCGGCACCTTGACCGGGTGGTACAGGTCGGTGGCATAGCGGTTTGCAGCAGCAACTGCGGCGTAAGCCGAACGTTGTTCGCCCCACATGCCCGAAAGCCCGACGTTGAGCCGATGGCTGACCGCCCCCGTGGCGAACTGGCCATTGATGCCGGCCATGGCGCTCTTGTTGTCTTCATCGTGTGGTGAATAGAGGTAGCCACCCCGCGCAGTGCCGTTGGCGTCGCTGACGTACAACGAGGAGTATTCGCCGTTTTCGCGAGTGTGCTTGGCCCCGGCACCGGCATAAAGCACCCAGTTGTCGTTGAGGTCGTATTCGGCGTTGAGCATGCCGTAGGTGTCTTCCAGCTGTGACCAGGTCCACGGTTGGGCGTAATTGTCGCGCGCCGAGGGGGCATGGGGCACTTTGCTGCCGGTTGGGTAGATCACCGCCCGGCCCTGGTTGATGCGTTCTTTCTGGTAACCCAGGTCGGTGGACAGGCGCAGGCGTTCGCCCCGGTAGTCCAAGGCTACAGCTACCAAGGTGGCGTGCTGCGCTTCGTCGTGCACACCCGTGCCGCCGTCATGCTGGGCCAGGTTGATACGGGCGCCGAAGCGGTTGTCTTCACCAAACCGTTGGCCCAGGTCCAGGTGGCCGCCGACATTGGCGCCGGTGGCATAATCGAGGCTGACGTGGCGGGTTGGCGTGTCTGCGGCACGCTTGGGAACCAGGTTGACCGCACCGCCAATACCGCTGCCCTGGGGGGCGACGCCGTTCAGAAAGGCGTTCGGGCCTTTGAACACCTCGACGCGCTCGAGTGCTTCGGTGGTGATGATCTGCCGCGGTAGCACGCCGTACAGGCCGTTGTAGCTGATGTCGTCAGTGCTCAGTGGCAGCCCGCGGATGGTGAACACCTGCGAGAAATTGCCAAAGCCTGCCGACTGGCGCACTGCCGCGTCATTGAGCAACACATCACCCAGGGTACGCGCCTGTTGATCGGCAATGGTCTTGGCGGTGTAGCTGGTGACGCTGAACGGTACATCGCTGGTCGGCTGTTCCCCAAGCACACCCAGGCGTGCGCTACGCGCCACCTGGCCGCCTTGCCAGGTATCGCCGCTGGCGGCCAGGTTGCTGTTGATGGTGGTGGCGCCCAGCTCCAGGGCACTGCCCAGGTCCACTGTCGGCGCCAGGGTGTAGCCCCCGCTGCCGGTGCTGATCAGGCTGTAGCCACTGCCGGCCAGCAGGCGAGCAAAACCCTCCGGCACACTGAAACTGCCCTGCAGGCCCTGGCTTTGCCTGCCCTGAAGCAGCGCCGGGTCGAATGACAAGGGCACCCCGGCATTGGCGGCGAAGCGTGCCAGCACATCGGCCAGCGGGCCAGCGGCCAGGTGATAGTCGCGGGTGGTGGCGTCGGCAGCGATCGCCGCTGGTGCCAGGGCGGCCATGGCGATGGCAAGGCTCAGTGCCTTGAAAGGCAAATGGGGCATTGGGCGAGGGTCCTGTAGGTGCAGAAAAGGGAGGTTCTGCACTGATCACCGGACGACGCCGGAAAAGGTATCAAAAAGCCTGTCGTTGATTCCCGTGTGCGCTGAGCCCGGGTCAGCTCAGGGGCTCGACCGTCACCCAATAGCGAGTCAGGCCCTGGACAGTTACCGGCAAGGTGTCGGCCAGCAGCCGCAGGCTGGCATCGGTATCGGTCACCGGAAAGGCGCCAGACACTTTCAGGCCGCGCACCGCCGGGTGGCAGCGCAGCACGCCCGGGCGGTAGCGGCCCAGCTCCTGCAACAGGTCGGCCAGGCGCATGTCGCGCGCCAGCAGCATGCCGTGTTCCCAGGCCAGGTCGCCTTTTTCCAGCGGGGTGGCGGGCAGTACACGGTCGGCATCGAACGCGGTGCGCTCGCCCGCCTTGAGCTGCACGCTGGCGGCGGCGTGCAGCGGGCGGTTGGCGACGGTGCCCTGCAACACCGCTACCCGGGTCAGTGCGCCGTCGATACGTACGCTGAAGCGCGAGCCCAGCGCCCGCGCATGCCCCTGCGGGGTGGTCACCACCAGCGGGCGCGGCGGGGTTGCCGGGTCGTTGGCGCTGGTCACGAGCACTTCCCCTGCCAGCAAGGCGATACGGCGTTGCCGGGCATCGAAGCGGATATCGATGGCTGTGTGGGTGTTCAACAGTACGTGGCTGCCGTCGGCCAGTGTCAGTGAGCGTTGTTCGCCAACCGCCGTGCGGGCATCGGCGGCCCATTGCTGCCAGGGTGCCTCGCGCCAGGCCATCCAGGCTGCTGGTGCCGCCAGCAGCCACATCCCCAGACGCTGCAGGGCCTGGCGGCGGCTGACCGCACCCTGGCGGCTGAGCCGGCGCAAGGTTTCCCCGGTAACCGGCGCAGGCAGGCGGCGAAACTCACCGAGGATGGCCTCGGCGCGCTGCCAGGCCAGGGCATGCTGGCTACTGCGCTGGCACCAGGCCTGGACAGCGCGATGGTCATCGTCGGTGGCTGCGCCCGACTGCAGCTGCACCAGCCAGTCGGCGGCCTCGCCGAGGATCAGTGGGTCGATAGGTGGCCTCATTCGTCCATGCTCAGGCAGGCGAGGAAGGCGGTGCGCATGTCGCGCTTGATGGTCACCAGCGAAACCTGCAGTTGTTCGGCGATTTGCGCGTAGGTCAGCCCGTCCAGTTGCGACAGCAGGAATACGTGGCGAACCCGCGCCGGCAACTCGCGCAGCATGGCATCGATGCGGTACAGCGTTTCGAGGATCATCCAGCGGGTCTCGGCCGACGGCACTTCTGGTTCGGGCAGATGCGCGATGGCCTGCAGATACGCCCGTTCGACATCCTGGCGACGCCAGCGGTCTATCACCAGGCCCTTGGCAATGTGCGTCAGCAATGCCCGAGGCTCACCGCCGAAATAGCTGTTGCCCTGACGGCTGAGCAGGCGCAGGAAGGTGTCATGGGCCAGATCGGCCGCATCGCAGGCATTACCCAGCCTGCGCCCCAGCCAGCCCTGCAGCCAGCCGTGGTGCTCGGTGTACAGCGTCTGAACCTGCAGGTTGAGGGTGGGGTCGGCGGGCGGCATGGGGCGCGGGTTTCCGGGAAATAGGTGCAATTAGGAATTGATCGCATTCTATGCCCCGGGTTGCAGAACTGGCAATGTACAAAAGTGCGGGTACAGGCCCTTACAATGCCTTGGCCAGAAACGCCGCCGTGCGGCTTTCCTTGCAGTTGGCCACCACTTGCGGCGTGCCGCTGACCACCACCTTGCCCCCGGCAGCCCCGGCACCTGGCCCAATATCGATCACCCAGTCACTCTGCGCCACCACCCGCATGTCATGTTCCACCACCACCACGCTGTGCCCAGCCTCGACCAAGCGGTTCAGTTGCAGCAGCAGCCGGTCGATGTCTTGCGGGTGCAGGCCATTGGTCGGCTCATCCAGCACGTACAGGGTCGCGCCCCGGGCCAGGCGTTGCAGTTCGGTCGCCAGCTTGATGCGTTGCGCCTCCCCCCCGGACAGCTCGGTGGCCGGCTGGCCCAGGCGCAGGTAACCCAGGCCGATGTCTTGCAGCACCTGCAGGCACCGCCGGGCCGGAGGCTGTTCGGCAAACACCTGCAGGGCCTGGTCGACGGTCAGTTGCAGCACTTGCGCAATGTTCATGCCTTGCCAGCTGACCGCCAGGGTTTCGGGGTTGTAGCGCGCACCGTGGCAGGTCGGGCAGGGTGCGTACACGCTGGGCATGAACAGCAACTCGACGCTGACGAAACCCTCGCCTTCGCAATTGGCGCAGCGGCCCTTGGCGACGTTGAAGGAAAAGCGGCCGGCGTCGAAGCCTTGCGCCTTGGCTTGTTCGGTGGCGGCAAACAGCTTGCGCACATGGTCGAACAACCCGGTGTAGGTCGCCAGGTTGGAGCGCGGCGTGCGCCCGATCGGCTTCTGGTCTACCTGCACCAGGCGCTTGATAGCCTCGAGCCCGGCGCTGACATGGCCGCTGCTGGTCTGTTGCGGTTCGTCTTCCAGGCTCTGCTCTTCAGGCTCGTCGCCTTGCCCGGCATGGCCCAGGTGCGCGCCCACCAGCTCCAGCAGGGCCTGGCTGACCAGGCTCGACTTGCCCGAACCGGAAATACCCGTTACCGCCGTGAAGCAGCCCAGCGCAAATGCTGCGCTGAGGTTGTCGAGGTTGTTGCGGCTGATGCCTTCCAGCTTCAGCCAGCCACGGGGCTGGCGTGGCGCACGCGGGGCCTGGGCCTGGGCGCCGAACAGGTAGGCGCGGGTGCAGGACTGCTCGACCTTGGCCAGCCCCGCCGGGGGCCCGCTGTACAGGATGCTACCCCCGTGCTCGCCGGCGGCGGGGCCTACATCCACCAGCCAGTCGGCCCGGCGCATGGTGTCCAGGTCGTGCTCCACCACATACACCGAGTTGCCCGCCTGCTTCAGCCGTTGCAGTGCCTGGAACAGCGCTTCACTGTCGGCCGGGTGCAGCCCGGCCGAGGGTTCGTCGAGTACGTAGATCACGCCGAAAAGCTGCGAATTCAGCTGGGTGGCCAGGCGCAGACGTTGCAGTTCGCCCGATGACAAGGTGGGCGTGCTGCGCTCCAGGGCCAGGTAGCCCAGGCCCAGTTCGAGCAGGGTGTCGATGCGCTCCAGCAGCTCATGGGCGATGCGCTGCGCGGCCAGGCGCTTTTCCAGGGTCAGCTGGCTTTGCTGTGGCTCCAGGTAGCCCGCTGCCGCGACCTTGCGCAGCACCTCGGCCAGCGCTTGCAGCGGCAACTGCGACAGCTCGGCGATGTCCAGCCCGGCAAAGGTCACGCCCAGCGCTTCACGCTTCAGGCGTTTGCCGTGGCACAGCGGGCAGGCGCTGGGGCGCATGTACCGGGCGACGCGCTTGCGCATCTGTGCACTTTGCGAATGCATGAAGGTATGCATGACATAGCGCCGGGCACCCGTGAAAGTGCCCTGGTAGCTGGGCTCCAGCTTGCGCTTGAGGGCCTGGCGGGTTTGCGCCGGGGTCAGGCCGGCATAGACCGGTGCGGTGGGCGTTTCTTCAGTGAACAGGATCCAGTCGCGCTGGGCCTGGGGCAGGTCGCGCCAGGGTATGTCCACGTCATACCCCAACGTGACCAGGATGTCGCGCAGGTTCTGCCCTTGCCAGGCCATTGGCCAGGCCGCGATCGCGCGTTCGCGGATGGTCAGTGACGGGTCGGGCACCATGGTCGCCTCGCTCACCTCATAGACGCGCCCCAGGCCGTGGCACTGCGGGCAGGCACCCTGCGGGGTGTTCGGCGAAAAGTCCTCGGCGTACAGCATGGCCTGACCTGCCGGGTACTGCCCCGCGCGTGAATAGAGCATGCGGATGGAGCTGGACAATGTGGTCACGCTGCCTACCGAAGAACGGGCGCTTGGCGTGCCCCGTTGCTGTTGCAAGGCAACTGCCGGGGGCAGGCCTTCGATGGCATCCACATCCGGCACACCCACCTGGTCGATCAGGCGCCGCGCGTAGGGTGCCACCGATTCGAAATAGCGGCGCTGGGCTTCGGCGTACAGGGTGGAGAACGCCAGTGAGGATTTCCCCGAGCCGGACACCCCGGTGAACACCACCAGCGCATCGCGCGGAATATCCACGTCGATGTTTTTCAGGTTGTGCTCGCGGGCACCACGGACACGAACGAAACCGGTGGGGGGAGTGGAACGTGGCGGCATGGCGCTTTCCTTGGCGGTACGGGAAGCTCACGGTAGCAGCATAGTCGCTGACGTGGGTCAGGGTTTCGGTTCGCGGGTGCCAAGTACGTCGCGAATGTTGTCCACCACATTGCTGTCTTTGATCACATCGCTCAGCCAGCCTTCCAGCGGCATGTTGCCCCACTTGATGGCACGTTCTATCAGATACGGCACCGGGCTTTGCGGTTCAGTCTGTTTGAAAAACTGAGCGATGCCGGCCAGCATGCTGAAGGCTTCGTCCCGGGTCAGCGGGGTGGTACGCATGGGCGCAGGCGCAGTGGGCTGGGCGGGAGTGTTCATGGCTTCACCTGCCTGTTCGACGGGGGCGACGCTGGCTTCGGGTTCGTCGACCACGGGGGCTGGCGGCTGCAGCTCGACACCACGGTCTTTCAGCAGTTTTTCAGCCAGCTGGCTGGCCCGGGTCAGCATGTCGGCGAGACTGGCAAAGCTCGGTGCCTCGTGGCCGAACAGTTGCTCCGCAGTGGCCTGCAGGCGTTTGCAGGCTTGCAGGCTGTCACTGATCTGCAGCGCCTTGTTGCGCAGGTATTCGGTGTCGGACAGCGCCACCGAGCGCTGGAATATCTCGGCGTTGATCTTGCCTTCGTTCAATGCGGTCTGCATGGCCTTGGTGTCGCGCAGGGCCAGGTTTTCCACAAGACGTGATTCGTCGTAACGCAACACGCCAAAATTCTGCCCTTGGGTGATGGGCAAGCCACCGGCGATGTCGGTGAGTGTGCTCTTGAGCCAGGACAACCGGGCCGCCCGCTCGTCAAGGCCCTCTTCGAGGGTTGGGTACAAGTTTTCCCAGAACGCCTGCAGCAACTGTTCAGTCAGTTCCAGGCCGAAGGTGATGCCTTCGAAGTGCGCGCGCTGGGCCAGGCCTTCGCTGAGCCAGGCTGCCAGCATCAGGTCCTTGCTGTGTTGGGCTAGCCCCTGGGCAGACAAGTTGATCACCTGCTCCCAGTCGGCGGTTTTCAAATCGGTTTGCCAGTCGCCCTGGGTCAGGTAGTCCGGGTCGGCCCGGCGCGCCTCCTTGATCTGGTCGAACAACGCAGAGAAGCTCAAGTCTTCGCCACTGCCACCTTCGATGGGTGCGACCAGTGCGGCCAGCGAGAGGTCATTGAGAATGTCAGGCATAAAGCACTCAGGTTCTGGCTAGTGAACAGCGTGCCAGGCTGGCTGGCACACTGTGAAGGATGGGCCGCTGAAGCGGCCCTGGGCATGCAGGTAATCAGGCGAAGACTTTGTTCGCGGTGCGGTCCCAGCCACCGACGATGTTGCCGCCGGCCTGGCCGTCGGTACGGTTCTGCTGGGTGTAGGTGGTTTTGATGCGGGCGAAGTTGAAGGTGATTTCTTCGATCGGCAGGTCGCTGACCGCCTTGTCTTCACCGGCCTGGTTGCCACCGGCAACGAACTTGACCGACGACACCACGACTTCTTCCATGTCGATGGTCAGGTAGGTGACCTTGTCACCACCGGCGCGGTTGACGTTGAGCTTCAGCTTGGCAATGTGTTTGCCGGTGCAGCAGTGCTCGAACAGTTTGGCCGATGCCTTGTCGACCGATTTGCGGATTTTGAAGTCGCTCAGGGCAACACGCTCGGACGACGCGCCGCCCGAGGAGCTGGCAGTCGCCGAGGTCGCCTGGGTGGCGCCGTACTCGTAGCCCAGCACTTCGATCCAGTCCTTGTGCTTTTCGTCCAGTACTTCGCCTGGGATGCCGTCGATTTGGATATACGCGTCAAATGCCATTGTGAAACTCTCCATTAACAACTGGTAAAGGGTTGCTCATGCGACCCTTGGTTTTTCACCTCGCCGACAGGGCGGCAGAGGTAGCGTGCCGCCACCCGGTGCTCCTCCTGTGAGCCCGGGTGGCCGGTTGGTGCGGCGCGCGCTCAGTTGAGCCCGCGCACTTCGATTTCTACCCGGCGGTTGGGCTCCAGGCATTTGATCAACTGGGCCCGTGCCTGTTGCATGTCACAGTTGACCAACGGTTTACGGCTGCCTTCGCCCTGGGCCACCACCAGTTCGGCCGGGACGCCCTTGCCGACCAGATAAGTCCGAATGGTTTGCGCCCGTTGTTTCGATACCTGCAGGTTGCTCTGGCTGTCACCGAGCTGGTCGGCGTGGCCGGAGATGACGATCTTGCCGATATTGGGCGTGTTCAACAGTTTGCTGGCGATGGCACTGAGCTGGTTCTGGCCCTCGCTTTTCAGGCTCTGGAAATCTGCCCGGCCAAAGGCGAACAAGGTGTCCGATTCCAGCGTGATGGTCTCGATCGCGCGTAGCGACTGGGCACGCAGGCTGTCGATGTAGTTGCGCGAGCTAGAAATCAGGAAGGCGTTGTCGAGAATGCGCGGCACATCCGTTTCGCGGATCTGGTCGGCATAGAAGGTGATCTGCCGGCTGGCGTACAGGTAGTCCTGGTCGCCCTTGCCCTGGTTGGCCTCGGACAGGCTGTGGCCGGTGTGCCGAGCGATGGCCGGGTACCAGTAGTCGGGCAGGTGCGCCTTGAGAAACGCCGGGTCGGCCTTCTCCCGCTGGGCGGGCGAAAGCATCACGTAGGTGTCCAGTGTCGCCTTGCCGAAATCGGCGATCGACTGGGCGCGGTTGTCATGTGGCAGGGCTTCGGCCTCCACACTGTCCACGCCGCTCACCGGTTGCAATTCGCGGGTATTGCGTTGGTAGACCTTGAGCGTGGTCAGCAGGTAGAGCGTGCGGGTGAGGTTGTCTGCGGTGGGCTTGAGCATCACCTGCTGCAGGGTGGTGAAGTAACGGTCGCGCAGCAGCGGCTCAACCTGATGGCCCTGGTACAGGCCCAGACGCAGGCTGAACGGTACACCCTGCTCACGGTGCTGCCGGTAGTAATGGGCGGCCCAGAAGCGCAGGCGGTCCAGGCTGCGCCAGGCGGCGTACTGGCCAGCGGCAGCCTGGTCCTGGCGCTTGGCCTCGGCCAGCTCGCTCGCGATGCTACCCAGCACCGCACGGTTGTTCAGGTACGACCAGCCCCACAGGCTGCACAGCACCAACCCGGCGAGGCTGGCACAGGCCACCCAGGCGGCCTTGCGCCGGCGCTCGCGGTGGTTGCTGGTGTACAGCGCCACCAGGTGCTGGTCGGGGATGATGACCTTGCGGAACAGGCTGTTGATGAACAGCGGCGCAGGCTGGCTGCCTGCGCTGACCGCCCCCTCGCCGTGTTCCAGGGCAAAACGCTCGGCAACATGCTGGCCATGGCTGCCCCACAGCGCTTCATCGGCCTGCAAGGCGGCAGTGAAGTAGAAGCCACGCAGCATTTCGGCATTCTGGTAGGGGTTGGCCCGCAGCAGGCTGTCGACGAACGCCTGCAGCCGTGGCTTGATTGCGGCCAGCTCCAGCGGGAAGCGGTAAGCGGCGTCGTTTTGCCGCGTTACCTGAATGTCCTGCTGCACCAGTTGCTGGCTGGCAACCTGCTGCCAGTAGCGGGTCAAGTCGTCCATCGCCTGGCCAAAACGCTGGCCCCAGTCCGCCTGTTCGTAGCCTTTGTGCGCGAAGGTCTTGCCCATCACTTCGCCGCGCGCGGCCTCATCCAGCTGGCGATAGAAGGGGGTGAAGCCGGGTATCAGGTCGCACTTGGTGAATACCAGGTAGATCGGCAGGCGCACTTCCAGCAAGGCGCAGCTTTCCTGGATGCGTTCGCGCAAACGCTTGGCCACCCGCTGCTGGTCTTCGGCGGAGCCGTGCACAACGTCGGCGATGCTGACACTGACGATCAGACCGTTGAGCGGGCGGCGTTGCCGGTGCTGGCGCAGCAACTGCAGGAAGCCACGCCACTTGCCGGCCTCTTCCGGGCTGTTCATGTAGCGCCCGGCAGTGTCCAGCAGCACCGCTTCAGAGCTGAAGAACCAGTCACAGTTGCGCGTGCCACCCAACCCTGCGACGCGTGCACCTTCGCGCTCGGCGTAAGGGAAGTTGAGGCCGGACTGCAGGATCATGGTGCTCTTGCCAGCGGCGGGCTGGCCGATCACCAGGTACCAGGGCAGCGCGTACAGGGCGTCTTTGGCAGAGGTGCCGCGTGGCGTGTTCTTGTGCAGGCGCTCGATGCCCTGCAGCAGGCGCTCGCGCAACAGGCTGACCTCCTCGCGGTCGGCCGGCGTGGCATTGAGTACAGCCTGGTCGGCGTCGTCGCGCAGCAAGCCTTCGAGGTTGTGATGCTGGCCGGCGCCACGGTACAGCAGCAGGACGTAGCCCGCCGACAGCAGCAGGAAAGCCCCGATGCCAGCCAACAGGCTGTGCAGCGAAGCGAAGCCCAACGCGCTGCCGATCGCCCATACCAGGAAGATCACCAGGAAAAACGCCACCCCCAGCAGATAGGGTTGGTAACGCAGGCAGTAGTACTTGATCTTGTTCATACAGGCGTCGCATCCAGCGCATCGACGAATTGCTCGATAACGCGTTCAAGGGGTAGATCGAAGTCGTGTTGGCCGCGGGCCGATGCCGCAGGGCCCAGTAGCGCCAGATGCTGCTGGGCCTCGGCACAGCCGCAGAGCAGGCGATAGGCACTGCTGGCGTGGCGTGACGGGAAGCAGAACAGGCGCGGGTGCATGAAATCGTCCGCCAGCAGGCTCACGGCTGGCGTATCTGGCTGCCCGTTCATGTGGCACAGCCAAGTCAGCCACAGATCGGCTGTAGGGTTTTTCAAACCGCGCTCAGCGGGGAGGGGCAACTCAATGCCACCCTCGAAGTCACTGTGCAGCGCCGGCCGGCAGGCGCGCAGCCGTGTCAAAGCGGCGGCGCTGTCGAAACCTGGCCAGGAGCCGTGCAGTGCACGCGCGATATCGGTGAAGCTGAAGTCACGCAGGAACTTGGCGTGCACCCGGCGGAACAGGTCCAGGTCCTGGGCTTGCAGGGGGCGCAAGGCCTTGACCTGTTCGAACAAACGGGAGCCGTCGGCACCTTGCACGGCCTGGTGCAGCAAAGGCTTTATCTGTGCGCAGAACAGCTCGCCCAAGGTGAATGGGTTGCCCAGGGCCATGCCTTCCTTGCCCTTGAGCAGTTGGTAGATGAAGAACGGATAGCGCCGGTTACTGGCGTCACGCGAGCTCAACAGCCCGCCCAGCAGCCAGTTGCCATTGCGTGCGCGGTACGTGAAGAAGCACATCGGCAACCCATCGAACAGTGCCTGCCAGTCTTCGCGGTGGCGCATGGCCGCCAGCGAGGTCTGCAGCCAACTGTCGAATTCGCAGACTTCCTCCGCCGCGCCATGCAGGCTGACGAAGTCTGCGCTCGATGGCAGTTTGCCGAAGCAGCCGATCATTGGGCACTCCTGTCGTTGAGTGCGCTTAGGGCCTTGACCTGGCTCAGGTCGGTCAGTTTTACCCCACCGAAGTTGCGCACCACCAGGCTCACTCGGCCATTGGCGGTGTTCCAGCTGAAGCGCTGCTGGATGCCGTCGAGGTCGTCGACGCGGGCGCTTTCGTTCATGCGCAGCAGGCCCCAACGCCCGGGGAAGTCGAACACCGTTACCCGTGCGCCACTGAGCGTTACCACATCCAGGCGAGCGCCCGGGGCGTTGCTGGTGCCTGGCCAGGCGAAGCGGCTCCAGCTGCTGCGGCCGTTGCGGTAGTGCTGTTCCTGCCCATCGAGGGTGAACACGATGTCGGTGAAGTTGGCCGAGGGCTCCAGCATGATTTCAAAGCCGTTGTCGCGGTCTGACAGGCTGGCGATCACCTGGCCTACCGAACTGGCCCGGTCGATGCTGTTGAGCATGCCAGGGTTGACCAACGCCGGTGCCTTGCCATCACCTACGCCCAGACCTTCGCCGCCGGCGAGGTTGCCGATTTCGTTGCGTTTGAAGGCTGGCAGCAGCCCCGAGTCCGGGTCTACGAAACGTTGCAGGTCTTTGACCGAGGCTTCGTTGCGGCTACCACCGGCAATCGGGTAGCGGTGCGCCATGACCTGCTGCCAGGGCTTGGCGATCTGCTGTGCCCAGGCTTTGGCGATCTGCTGGCCGGCCGGGTCACGCAAGGTCGCCCAGGCGTACTGGATCGGCAGGTTGAACAAGCCTTGCAGCGAACGCGACAGGCTGTCCTGGCTGGTGTCGACGCTGGTTTCCACGTAATTGCGTACCGTGGTGACCTCGCTTGGCTGGCCTTCCAGGGTTTCGCTGATCAGCTGCTTGCTGCTTTTGCCGACATCCTGCGACCGCTGGATGTTGTTCATGCGGACCTTGAGCTTGCGCAGCGCCGCCAGGTAGCGGTCCATGATGGTGCTGTCGGCGCCTTCGGCGTTGTTCTGGGCGAATACCCGGGCAACCGGTTCGAAGCGCTTGGCGAGGCTGCCGTCGTCCACCGCCGGCAGGGCCGGGGCTACGTTGGCAGGCAGGCTGTCGTTGGCGTCGAACAGCCCGGTAACCTTGCTCCAGAAACCGTCATCACGACCAGTGCCGGCCGACGGTACTTCGCGTTTGACCGGCAGGTCCCACTGGGTATTGTCGTTCACAGCCTGCAGCAGGTTCTTTACGGGAGAGTGCTGAACGTCGCTCAAAAGCCCCAACTGCTGGGTCGCCGATGCCAGGTCGGCGAAGTGGCGCACGCCCACGCTACTGACCATCTTGTACCAGGCTTGGGTGTAATCGCGCTTGTAGCGGCTCATGAATTCGCGCACGAAGTTGGCCTTCTGCACCAGGGCATCGCCGCCGTCGCCGTCCAGTACCCAGTCGGACTCGTTGCGCAAGTTGCTCGATACCAGCTTGATCAGTTCAGGCTTGACGAACGTATCCCAGCCTTGGCGGGTATAGATCGCAGGTACCCCGGCCGACCCGTACAGCAGTGCGCGCCCAGGTTGAGGCACAAGGTCGTTGAGGCTCAGTGCCGGGAATTGGCGGCTGGATTCGAGTTGCAGGCGCAGGTATTCGCGATCGACCAGCGAACTGGAAATCATGAACGACTTGAGGTTCTGCCGGGTTTCGTTGATCAGTTGGTCGTTGCGTGGCAGTGAAGGCGCCTGGCCCTGCTCCAGCAACTGCACATACAGCGGAGTGTTTGCGGCGATCACGTCGGCGCTGGCGGGGGTGCCTTCGCCGGCCGCCGCGGCCCAGGCCTGTGGCAGGCTTGCGGCAATGAAGGCCGGGTCTGGGTGGGCGTCGGGTGCCGTCAGCAGCAGGTACAGTTTGAGCGTGTTGTAGGCGTCGATGATCGAGGCGACTTGCTGCTCGTCGAGGCGCCCCAGCATCTCTTCGGACAACGACAGACCACCGGTGGTCGCGGACAGCTCGGCGGCATCGCTGGCTGTGGCCAGGTTGACCTTGGCCGCATGGGCGCCTGCGCGGGTGTTGGCCAGCGCGGCCTGCGCTTTGGCTGCAACCGCTGGGGCCAATGGCTTGGCGTTGCGTTTTTTCGGCGGGGCCGGGGGGGAGNNGTGAACTCCAGTGACTGGTTGATACCCGCGGCGAAGGTATTGAACGCGCGCATTTGCACTTGCAGGCTACGGGCGATCGGTTCCAGGGCCTGGCTGCGCAATTGCGCCAGATACGCGCTGCGGGTCACCTGGTCAACCGCCTCACCGTGGTACAGGCCGGCGCTGAGGCGCAGCGGCACGCCTTGTGTGCGATGCGACTCGACAGTGGCCATCTGCTCGCGCAGCACTTGCAGGCCTTTGCCCGCGGCCAACTGCTGCTGGCTGTCTTCGGCCTGGCCTATCTGGGCCAGCTGCAGGCGCAGATTGTCCAGCCATTGGCGGTTGTTGACGAACGACACTGCCTGCCAGCTGACAAGCAGCACGCCGGCGGCAACGGCCAGGCCCAGCAGCAGCGGGCTGAGCCCCGCTTGGCGGCCTTGGCGCGAGTGATACAGGCTGAGGTCACGGTCGGGGAAAATGACCCGGCGGAAGGTGTCGGTAATGAAGTAGCTGCGGTTGCCCGCTGCCGTGCCAGCCTGTTCGGCCTGGCCATCCTCGGCCGCCTGCAAGGCGAATTCGTCGGCGATGGCGTCTTCGTACACGTGCCCCAGTTGTTGCCCGGTCTGCAGGGCGCTGGTGAAGTACAGGCCGCGCAGCATCAGTGGGGCGCCGCTGCGCTGGCCGTGGGTGAAGTGCCCGAGGAACTGCTCGAGCACACCGCCCAGCGCGGCGAAGTATTGCTGGAAGTTCAGCAGCGTGCTGTCGGCTGCAGCGCCCAAGGCGATCACTTGTGCGTCGACGTGCTGGCGAATGTGGCTGTGCAGGTTGCCCAGGCGCGCCTGCAGCACCGCCTGCAGGCCTTGGTTGCGGATTTCCGACAACGCGAAGGTCATGCCCAGCGGTTGCTGGCGTTGGTGCAGGTCCAGGCCATCAAAAGCCTGGCTGAAGCCCGGCAACTGGTCGGTCTTGCTGAGCATCAGGTAGAGCGGTGGGTTGGTGTCGAGGCACTGGGCGTATTCTTCCACCCGGGCTACCAGCTGCGCTGCCAGGGCATCACGCTCTTCGCTGTTGGCGGCCAGCAGTTCGGGCAGGCTGACCACGAGCACCAGGCCATTGATCGCTGCCTTGCCGCGCTGCTTGCGCAGCATGCGCAGGAAAGCCGAAAACTCGCTTGCCGACTGGTCGTCACGCAGGTAACGGCCGGCGGTGTCGATCATCACCGCGTCGGGGCTGAAATACCAGTCGCAGTGCTGGGTGCCACTTTCGCTGTCGTTGGCGGTGGCGATACTGGCTGACAGGCCGGAGTGGGTCAGCAGCGAAGTCTTGCCTGCCGCCGACATGCCGACCACCAGGTACCAGGGCAGGTCGGACAGCGCCGATTTGCCACCGCCGCCGGCGGAGCGGTCGGTGCGCAGCATGCTGATGGCATGCTTGAGGCGCTCGCGCAGTACCTGCTGGTCACGGAACTCGCCGGTGGCATTCCACGAGCGGTCGACTTCGATCTGCAGCAGGTTCTCCAGGTTGTGCTCGGCACGAATACGCTGGTACTGGCGCAGCACGACGGCCAGCAGGAAGCAGGCGCTGATGATGGCCAGGGCTTCGGGCAGGTGCTGCTGCAGCCACGGCAGCAGCGGCGACACCAGCCAACAGACCAACAGGCTCCCCAGCCACAGCAGTAGCAGCAGAACCCAGAAACTATTCAAGAGGCGCAGTAATGTTTTCATGTCTTCCTGACTCGGCTACCTGAGGTGCACTCAGGCACTGAACAGCTGGCGGATTTGTTCGGAGAGGGCGGCGACGTCCTTGTCCAGCAACCAGTCAAGGGTCAGGTACACGGCGACGCAAACCAGCGCGATCAGCGCCAGGTACACCCACAGCGGCACTTCGTGGCGCAGCATCTGCGACACCTGGTCCGGCAGTGCCCAGTCCGGTGACAAGGCCTTGGGTGCCTTGCGGTAGCGGGCGATGTCCTGGCCGAGGGTGTTGGCCAGGTAACGCAGCTGGTCTTTCTGGCCAAGGCTGAACTTGCCCTCGAAGCCAAGCGCCAGGCACAGGTGATAAACCTCGAGCACATCGAGGTTCTGTTTGACATCGCCCCGCAGAGCCTCGACCTTTTCGAAAAAGCCTTCACCCGCCAGGTGCACGCCGAAATAGCGGAACTGCAAGGGTTGCAGCTCGAAGTGCTGGCGCAACGCGTTGTCGCCAGCGCGCAACACGCTTTCATCCAGGAAGGCGCAAAGCGCGTACTGGGTGTCCTTGACCTGTTCGGCGCTGTAGTTGGCGGCACGGGCGTCACGTTCAAGGTTGGCGAAGAAGCGTTCGACACTTCCTTCGAAGGCCTGCACCGAAGTGACCTGGCGGCCACGGCGCACGATCAGCGCCATGCTGATGAAGTCTTGCACCAGGTCCTTGAGCGACGGTTTGGCAGGGGTGGGCATGGTAGCGCCCTGTTGCAGTACGGCTTCGGTCATTTGAGCACCGCCATCAGTTCAAGCTTGAGGTTGGTAAAGGCGCTGGGCGCGTAGAAGCAGATGGTCTGGGCGTTCATCATTCGCTCATACACCTGGCCATGCGGCTCGATGGCGAAGTACTGGTTGTCCAGGCGCACCGGGATCGCGTTGGGGAGCCGCGCGGCGTGGTTGAGGGTAACGCCGGGCATGGCACTGTTGACCACCACCTCGATGTCTTCGGGCGAGCCGATCTTGAAGGCCCGCGGCACCAGTTCCAGCAAGCTGGCACCGGGCATGTCGGCATGGACCGACACGTAGAAGTCGGCCTCGACCAGGCGCGGGTCGTGCAACTGCCCTTGCCAATACGACGGTTTGGTCTGGGTGAGGTTGATGACGATGCACTGGTTGGGCACGACGTTGTCCAGCATCACCCTGATCATCTCGTCCAACTTGACCAGCGATGCGGCGGGGTCGTGGTGGTCGTACTCGGGGATGTCGGCCAGTTGAGTGTCGAGGGTGAAGGTCAGCAGGCCACCGGCAAGGTCGGCAAGGAACAGGTACAGGCGCTCTGGGTGCAGGCGTGGGTGGGCCAGCAGGTGGGCCAGTTGCGGGTGCGCCCGGTTGACGGTGTTCAGCAGCCAGAACAAGGTGACATCGCTGGAGCCGAACTCGGCGATCTGGTCGGCGCGTTCGCGGCGCCGGCCAGACAGTGCCTTGCTTTTGGCCTGCAAGGCGCCGAGCAGGCGCTTGCCAATGCCGGCCAGGGTTTCGTGGCAACCCAGGTGCAGGGTAGGGTGGACGAAATGCGGGTCCAGATTGAAACCGCCCATGCTGTTGCGGGTCAGCTTGGCCAGTGGGCAGTAGCTATAGCCATCGAGGCTATCGCCGTCGACCAGCAGCACGACGTTCAGGCGCAGGCTGGTGATCTCGTTCTCCAGTTCGCCTTCGTTGAGGTCGGGCAGGGTGTCGAACTGTTTACGATAGCGCCGCGCTGCCTTGTGTTCCTGGCCGTCTTCGACGTAATTGAGGCCGAACGGCTCAGGCAGCTTCAGGGCAGCGTACACCTTGAGGTCGTTGGCCTTGAGCAGGTCTTTGAGGTCACGCGCGGCCGGCAGTGGGTCGTGCTGCGGCGCGTCGTACAGGCTGCCATCGGGGAATACCAGCTTAAGGCGCTTGAGTTGCAGCGAACCGTTGCTCAGGGCGTCCTCGTCCACTTGCAGCGCCTGTACACCCCAATGGAAGGGGGTGCTGCGCAGGGTCGCTTCGGCCAACTGATGTTGGTGAAACTCGTCCTGATACTGAAAGTGCTGGGGCAGCAGGAACATGCCTTCCGACCACATCACCCGGCTCTGCTTGCTCATTTGACGCTATCCACGAAAGAGTTGAAGGAATTGTCGACGGCGTTTTGTGCTGATTTGCCAGCCATATCGCTGGCCTTGTCGAGCGCGGCGTCCTGCACCTTGTCGGTGAGGCCAGGCGCGGCTTGCCTGGCGCGCTCGGCGGCGGCCTGCTGCTCGGCGGTCGGCGGCTTGTTCAATACGTCCACACCGCGCATGGCATGGATCTCGGTCTTGTCCACCAGCACGCGCAGGCCGTCCGATGAGAACCAGATCCCGTCCTTGCGCAGCGAGTCGGCGTCGAAGGCGACTTTCCAGCGGGCATCCTGCTCGTCGCGGAAAAACGCTGCCACGCCGACATACCGGGCGCTCTTGGCCAGCGGCCATTGGTCGATCTGGCCAATGCCCGGTAGCAGGGTGATCTCGCGTGCCTCCACCAGGGTGTTGCCCAGGGCTTTCTGCGGGGTAGCCCACAGGGTTTCGGCATCGCTGGCGGCGAAGCGCTCGAGGTCGGTCAGCTGGTACACGCGCATCACCACCGACAGCGGTTTGCCGTCGGCATCCGGGTTGAGCTGGTTGCCGCCATCAGAGGTCAGAATGACTTTTTCGCTGTCGGCCAGCATGTCGGCCGCCCAGCTGTCTTCCATGCGCTTGCCGATGCGGTCGGTAACCCCGCAGCCGGCCATTGCCAACAGCAGGGCAAGGGCAGTCAAGCGTTTGAGGGCAGTGTGCTTGTGGTACATGACGGCAAAAACCTCCGGGTGCGGGTCAGGCCAGGCGATAGGCGAAATCGCCATCGCTGCCCAGCTCGATGACCAGGCGCTCGATGGGCGTGCCCTGGGCCATGCGCTCTAGCACGCGCTGAGCGAGCTCTGGCATCAGGGTCTGGGACAGAATGTTGTCGATGTTGCGCGCACCGCTATCGACTTCGGTGCAGCGTGCGGCGATGGCCTTCACCAACGGCGGTTCGTAGCTCAGTTCGGCCTGGTGGTTGCGCGCGAAGCGCTTGGCGATGCGCTCGAGCTTGAGCGCGACGATGCGCTCCAGCACCTGGTCCTGCACCGGGTAGAACGGCACGATGCTCAGGCGGCCAAGGAAAGCTGGCTTGAATACCTGGTTCAGCTCACCGCGCAGGCCTTCGATGATGGCTGCGGGGGTGGGCTGCTGCTCGGCATTCAGGCAGGTGTGCATGATGTGCTCGGTGCCGGTGTTGGAGGTGAGGATGATCACCGTGTTGCGGAAATTGATCTCGCGGCCTTCACCGTCGTCCAGCACCCCTTTGTCGAACACCTGGAAGAACAGTTCAAGTACATCGGGGTGAGCCTTTTCCACCTCGTCCAGCAGTACCACGCTGTACGGTTTGCGGCGCACCGCCTCTGTCAGCACGCCGCCTTCGCCGTAGCCGACATAGCCCGGTGGTGAGCCTTTGAGGCTCGATACCGTATGCGCTTCCTGGTACTCGGACATGTTGATGGTGATCAGGTTGCGTTCACCGCCATACAGGGTGTCGGCAAGGGCCAGGGCGGTTTCGGTCTTGCCGACGCCGCTGGGGCCAAGCAGCAGGAATACGCCGATCGGTTTGTTCGGGTCTTCCATGCGCGCACGGGAAATCTTGATGCGTTTGCCGATTTCGTGCAGGGCATGGTCCTGGCCCAGTACGCGCTGGCTCAGCAGTTCAGGCAAGCGCTGAACGGTATCGATCTCGTCGCGGAGCATCTTGCCTAGCGGAATACCGGTCCAGCCGCTGATGACCTGGGCGATGGCGCCGCTGTCGACCAAGGCATGCACCAGTGGCTGGTCGCCTTGCACCCGGGCCAGTTCGCTGCGCAGGGCATTGAGCTGCGCGGGGTCGGCTTCACTGGCGGCGCTCAGCGCCTTGAGCTGTTCGACCAGTGCCAGTTCCTGTTGCCACTGGGTGTTCAGTTGCTGCTCCTGCAACTGCGCGGCTTGCAAGGCAGCCTGCAGTTCGCCGAGGCGGCGGGCATGATCGTGGCCTTTGCCGGCTTCGTCGCCCAGCACGCTGATTTCAGCTTGCAGGTTGTCGATCTGCCGACGGCAGTCTTCCAGTGCGCCAGGCTGCGAGGTTTGCGCCAGGGCGATGCGTGCGCAGGCGGTGTCGAGCACGCTGACAGCTTTGTCGGGTAGCTGGCGGCCGGTGATGTAGCGGTTGGACAGGCGCACTGCCTGCACCAGCGCTTCGTCCATGACCGCCACCTTGTGGTGTTCGCGCATTTTGCCTAGCAGGCCGCGCAGCATGTGGATGGCTTTGTCTTCATCCGGCTCTTCGACCTTGACCACCTGGAAGCGGCGGGCGAGGGCTGCGTCCTTTTCGAAGTACTTCTTGTACTCGGCCCAGGTGGTGGCGGCGATGGTGCGCAGCTCGCCACGTGCCAGCGCAGGCTTGAGCAGGTTGGCGGCGTCATTTTGCCCCGCCTGGCCACCGGAGCCGATCAGGGTGTGGGCTTCATCGATGAACAGGATGATCGGGTGCAGGCTGCGCTTGACCTCTTCGATCACTGCCTTGAGGCGGTTCTCGAACTCACCTTTGACCCCGGCGCCCGCCTGCAGCAACCCCAGGTCGAGGGTATGCAGTGCCACATCCTTGAGCACGGCCGGCACGTCGCCTTGGGCAATGCGCAGGGCCAGACCTTCGACTACGGCTGTTTTGCCCACCCCGGCCTCACCGGTGAGGATCGGATTGTTCTGCCGGCGGCGCGTGAGAATGTCGACCATCTGCCGCACCTCGAATTCGCGCCCAAGCACGGGGTCGATGCGGCCTTCGCGGGCACTTTGGGTAAGGTTGACCGTGTATTGGTCCAGCGCCGGGGTCTTGCCGCCAGCCTTGCCCGTGGCAGGGGCCGGTGCCGCTGGGCCAGCCAAGGCGCTGGCGTGGCGCGATTCGGCGCTGCCCTCGACCAGGGCGGCAAGGTTCAGGCGAAGGTCGTCTGGGTTGATCTTCTCCAGCTCAGGGGCCGAGGCGACCACTACGCGATGCAGTTCGGCATCGTCCAGCAGGGCTTGCAGCAGATGGGCACTGCGTACTTGCGCGACGCCGTACTCGATCGATGCCAGCAGCCAGGCCTGTTCGATCATGCGGGTGATATGTGGCGACAGCGCCGGGGTGCGGGTGTTGCCTTTCTTGAATGTGCCCAGGGCCGTTACCAGTTGCGCCTGCAGGCGCTCGGCGACCACATCGTAGTGGCGCAGGATTGGCGCCAGGTCAGTGTCGCCGGCATCGAGCAGCTGCAACAGCAGGTGCTCGACTTCCACGTCGTAGTGTTGCTCCGAGAGGCACAGGGCTGCAGCGCTTTCTGTCGCCGTGCGGCTGGTTTCGTTGAGCTTGGCGAACAAAGACTTCAGGTTCACAAGGCGACCCCATCGTAAGGAATGTGGAAGACGGCGCAACGCGATGGCTCCGCGTCACGGCCAGGGCGTTTGAGCCAGCCCAGCCAGCCCAGGGCAAGGTTGCCTGTGCGACCGAGCTGGGCGGGTGGTACAGCCTCGGGCTTGAGCCGCGGGGCAATTTCGAAATCCAGCTCGGCACCCAGGTAGAAGCGCACCAGCTCGACCAGCTTGCGGTAGCACGCGGTGCCGGGCTGGAACCGTTGGTAATCGGCCAGGCCAAGCGGGCCGAGCTCGATGCGGATGCACGACTGGTAGTCCCAGACCCGGTTACCGGCCACGGCACTGTGGCCCAGCTGGGCATTGCGCCGCCCCAGCTGGGTACATTGTTCCGGCTGCAGGCGCAGCCAGCGCCCGGCGAACTGGCGGACTTTGATCGGCAGCGCGAAGTAGAAGCCGAGCATGCGCTCCAGGTTCAGGGCGTTGCGTGGCTTCTGGCTGAGCAGGCCGGCAAAGTAGCTGAACAGCTCGCGGCGCAGCGCCGTGGGCTGCTGCTCGAACTTGAGCCGCTGGGCCATGGGCCCGAACCCCACCATGTTGAGCAGGTAGCCGTCGAAGCGCGATGTGCCGTTGCGCTCGTGTTCGATATGAAACTTGTATTTTTGCCAGGCTTCGTAGAACAGCGTGGTCATGCGGTGCGAAAACATGTCGAGGAACGCATGCGCAGCATCGTCGCGATACTGTACGTGCCGCTCCAGCAGCAGCTCGGTGTACGGGCGTGGCAGCACACCAGACGGCCCTACCAGGCCCATGAAGGTCACCTGGACCTCCGACAACGGCCGGCCGGCAGGCGAAACCTTGCCCTCGCGTTCGAAATGCAAGTCGCTGACTTCGCTCGCCGGGAACGCCAGGGACAGCTGGGTGCGAAAACGCAGCGGGTCTTCGTGCGGGCGCGTTGCCAGGTCCATGCGCCCGGTGCGGCTGTAGTGCAGGCGAAGCAGGCGCACCAATTGAAAAAATTCGAATCGGTGCGGCTCGGCTCGGGCCTGATCGATCAGACCAGGGGCTGATCGCCAGTGCGTGCTGGCCATTGGACGACTCTCTTTTCTCGTTGTTGGGTACGCAGCGTCAGTTGGGTGAAGCTGTTCATCGAACAGTACTGGCCGAAGAAATGGTCCAGCACCATGCCGAACAGGAACACACCGCTGCCGGTGAACTGGCTTTCGTCCAGCGTCAGGGTGATACCCACACCGCGCACGAAGTTCGGCCGCGGGTGGCCGATACGCGCAACCACCGGTTCGCTGGCGATAGCCTTGATGCCGTTGATTTGTTTACGAATGGCCGAGACGTTGCGGTAGTTGTAGAGCGACAGCAACTCGAGCAGTACTTCGCGGCCCTGGCTTACCAGCGACAGGTGGTTGAGCGACAGGTGCGCAATAAGCCGCCAGATAAGGCCTTTGCCCAGTGGCACACGCATGGTGGCGGTGGGCTTGCGCAGGCAGCGGATGTCCTTGATCACCGAGTTGGCCGGGATGTTGAAATCACCGCGTTCACCACCGAAAGGCAGCATCAGCGGCACATCGCGGTTGCTGCAGGTAAGGCTGATGCTGAGGGTATCGCTGCTGGCGTCTATCAGCTCCAGGTCGCGGTCGACCACGCGGATGCTCATGGCTGTGGCATCGCCTTGGTTGCGCCGGCGGGCGATCCAGAAGCTGGTGTGCGGGTCTTGCTCGCCACGCGGCTCGAAGAATGCCTGGCAGGTGGCGACCTGGTCGATGCCACCCAGTTTGCGCACGCGCCGTACCCGATCGATCGACACCACTTCTGCGGCATTGTGCAGGCGGGTGTCGGGGGTGACCGGGTACTCGTGCCGCGTATGGGTAAGCTTGATCGGCTCGGCCTGTTGCCGGAACAAGTTGATGATTGGCGTGCAGTTGAGCTTGAAGTTGTTGCGCCCGATGTTCTGGCTCAGCCGCGCCAGGCGGTCGCCCAGGTCGTAGTCGCTGAAATAGAAATTGACCTGTACCTGTTCCACGGCCTGACCATTCAGGGGGCGAGCGAACCCGCCGAGGTCGAAGAACATGAACTTGTCTGGGAAGGTGAAATACTCGTGCAACAGCCGGTAGCCCAGGAACGAGCGTTCGGAATAGTCCACCAGGCCTTCGTCACGCCCATAACCTACAGCGCTCAGGGCACCTGCTGGCAGCACGATTTCGCGCCTGCGGCCTTGGTCGTGGAAGCTCAGGGTCGCTTTGGCGAGGTTGTTGAACAGCAGCTCGTACAAATGCAGCATCAGCGTTGCTTCACCGTCGAGGAAGAAGCGCAGGCGGTCGATTTGCATTTGCCCGAACAGGGCGTCGCCGGTGGCGGCCAGATCGATGCTCAGGCGGGCGACCAGGTCGGCGCTGTGGCCGTTGAAAGCGGAGCGCTCCATTTCGGCGAACGTGGCCTTCTGCACGGCAATCGGCCATAACTCAACCGGGTAGCAAGTGCGGAATTTACACACCACGCCCTCAACGGCGTTGGCATGCATCTCGGTATGGCGCGCCACGCGGTAGGCTTCGGTCACCTTCTCGTGCTTGCCCAGGCTCAGCTCGGCGATCGACATCGACGGGGTTGGGCGCAGGTAGTGCGGGTACAGCACCTCAAGGAAGGACTCGACGATTTCCGGAAACTCGTCATCGAGTTTTTTATGCACCCGCGCGGAAAGGAACGAAAACGCCTCGATCAGGCGCTCGGTATGCGGGTCTTCGCAGTTGTCGCCCTCGATGAGTAGCCGCGAAGCAATTTTCGGGTACTGCGCGGCAAACTCCTGGCCGAGGAAGCGCAGGTGCGACAGTTCCTTTTCGTAGTAGGGCAGCAGTTCGTCGAGCATCAGTTGAGGTTCTGTACTTTGTATTCCTGGGTGTTGACCTGCAGCACGGCGTCGAATGACACCTGGCGGCTGATATCCTGCAGACGCAATACAGCGTCTACCCGGAAGGTCAACATGCGGTGGCCGTTCTGCTGGGCCAACAGCTGAACCCGCACCCGGCGAAAGCGCCGGTCGCCGGTGCTGATCGCCCGCTCCAGCTGCTGCTGGATCAGGCGGCGATCGTGCGGGTCGAGTACGCTGCGGCTTATGAAGTCAGGCATGCCGTATTCAAGGATGGAGCCCTCAAGCTGACTGAAACCCTCGAGCTCTTCGGCGACCAGCGACTGGCGCGTGTTAACCAGCACTTCAAGGTCGCGCACGATGCTGGCCTTGTATTCGGCCAGTGAGCAGGTACGCTGCGCGGCCGGCTCGGCCGACTGGTGAGGGCGGTCGTCCAGCAGGCGGTCGAGCAGCGAGGGCAGCAGCCGGGCTTGGTTACTCATGTGTCATCCCTGTACACAGCGGCTGATCAGCCGCGGGCGCCCTGCGGCAACTCGGCCACCAGGCGCAGCGAGGCGGTCAGTTCGTCCAGCTGGTAGTGCGGGCGCAGGTAGGTCACGGCTTTGTACACACCTGGCTTGCCGGGCACTTCGAAAACCTCGGCGCGGGCTTCGCGCAGCGGGAACTTGGCCTTGGCTTCCTGGCTGGCGGTATCGTCGAGCAGCACGTAGCTGGCCAGCCACTGGTTGAGGAAGCGCTCCACGTCCATGCGCGAGGCGAAGCTGCCGATTTTGTCGCGCATGATCGCCTTCATGTAATGGGCGATGCGCGACGTGGCGAAGATGTACTGCAGCTGTGCCGACAGGCGTGCGTTGGCGTTGGCGATGTCGGTGTTGTACTGCTTCTGCTTCTGCGCCGACTGGGTGCCGAAGAACGCCGCGTAGTCGGTGCCCTTGCAATGCACCAGCGGGATGAAGCCGAGGTCCGACAGCTCTTTTTCGCGGCGGTCGGTAATGGCGATTTCGGTCGGGCACTTGAGGGCAATTTCGCCATCGTCGGTCTTGAAGGTATGAGTCGGCAGGCCTTCGACCAGCCCGCCCCCTTCCACGCCGCGGATGGCCACGCACCAGCCGTAGCGGGCGAAGGCATCGGTAACGCGGGTGCCCAGGGCGTACGCAGCGTTCATCCACAGGTACTTGTTGTGGTCGCGGCCGTCGACGCTTTCGACGAAGTTGAATTCTTCCACCGGGGTGGTATCGGGGCCATACGGCAGGCGACCGAGCACATGCGGCAGGGTGAGGCCGACGTAGCGGGAATCTTCCGAGGCGCGGAATGACTTCCACTTGGCATACTCGACGGTGTCGAAGATCTTCGCCAGGTCACGCGGGCCGGACATTTCGGTGAACGAGTCCCAGCCGAACAGCTCGGGGGAGGCAGCCGAAATGAACGGTGCATGGGCCGCCGCGGCCACGTGCGAGATCTCCTCCAGCAGGTACATGTCTTCGGGGTTGCGGTTGAACTCGTAGTCACCGATCAACATGCCGAAAGGCGCGCCACCGAAGGTGCCGTACTCTTCTTCGTAGACTTTCTTGAACAGTGCGCTCTGGTCGAATTCGCTGGCGGCCTTCAGGTCGCGCACCAGGTCCTTCTTCGAGGCATTGAGCAGGTGGATTTTCAGCGTGGTGCTGGTCTCGGTCTGGTCGACCTGGTACTTCAGACCGCGCCAGGAGGCTTCCAACTGCTGGAATTCGCTGGCGTGCATGATCTCGTTCATCTGCTCGGAGAGCATCGAATCGATCTCGGCGATACGTGAGTCGAGCACGGCGATCAGGTCCTTGCTCGGGGTCATCTCACCCTCGAGCACCTGGTTCACCAGTTCGCCGATCAGGTCGCGGGTGCGATTGCGCTCGGTGTCGGAGCGGGCCACGCGGCTTTGCGAGATGATGCTGTCGAGCAGCGAGGCCTGTGGGGCGAAGCTTTCTACCTCGACCAGGTCGCCGGCCTGTTGCGGTGCGGTTTGCTTGTCAGTCATGTTCGGGCTCCTGCTCAGGCGCGGTCGCTGCTGGATGGGTCTTTCACTTCAGCCTCACGGCCGAATTCCTTACCCAATGTCTTGAGCTTCTCGGTGTTTTGCAGCACGTCCATCAGCAGCTCTTCGAGCTTGTCGTTGCCGCCCATCTTGTTGCGCAGGTCTGCCAGCTTATTGCGCACTTCCAGCAGCTTGCGCAGCGGTTCAACCTGCTTCACCACGTTTTGCGGCTCGAAGTCTTCGAGGCTGTTGAAGTTCAGCTCGACGCCCAGCTGGGTGCCGTTCTTGGCCAGGGTGTTGTCGACGCGGTAGGTCAGGCGTGGCTTGATGCCCTTGAGCACGCCGTTGAAGTTGTCGCGGTCGATGAACACGAACTTGCGGTCCTTGAGCTTGGGCAATGGCTCCAGCGGGTTGCCGGAGAAGTCGCCCAGTACGCCGACGACGAAGGGCAGCTCCTTTTTCTCGATGGCATCGCCGATGTCCACGTCGTAGGTGATATGGACCCGGGGCGCGCGGACGCGGTCGAGTTTGTGCTGGGTGCTTTCCTTCTTCGCCATCGTATTCTCCAGTGCAAGCAGTTCGCTGCGAATCATTGCGCCGCCCGTATCCGGGCCCTGCGCGTTACAGTCCTTCGATCGTCCGCAGCAGGCGCTGACGGATCTCGTCGTTCATTTCCAGAATGTTGTCGCGGCCCACCAGCTCTTCGAAGCTGGTGTTGCCGGCAATCTGCGTGCTGCTACGGATGACCGAATCGTCCGGAAGTTCCGAACGCACCGGCGCGCTGATGACGCAGAAAGGCAAGTCGCCAAAACCCTTGAGGCGCTCGAAGCTCAGCCCGTAGCGCAGGCCTTCGAACAGCCGGCCCAGGCCCGGGGACTTGCTGAGGCAATAGAACAGCACCAGGTAGTGCACCACGAAGCGGTACAGCTCGGCGCTGCTGCGGTTGGGGTCTTTGATGACGTTGCGAAACTGCGCCAGATCGAAGGCGTGGAAGCCCACCACCCAGCGCGTGGGGCTGGTGATGCGGATGACCTGGCCGCTCTGTTCGAGGACCTTGTCGTATTCCAGCGGGAACAGTTCGGGGGTGGTGCTGAGCAGGTTCAGTGGCACTTCCAGCTCGCTGACCAGCTGGAACGGGGCAGCGGCACCAATGCGCTCGTAGAGTTCGATAAGCGCCTGGAAATGCCCTTGGGTTTCGCGCCCGCTGCTGCGCTGGGCGCCCTGCAGGTATTCGCCAAAGAGGCTTTGCGGACGGATCAGCGGCGCCACGGTGGCCAGGTAATCGGCCGCCTGCGCTTTCAGCGCATCGGAGATCGCCCGCGTCTGGCTACGCAGCTTGATCAGTGCTTCGACATCGAATGTCTGTGTCATCGGTGCATCGTCCATGTGCCTGCAAATCGTCCTGAAACGCCAATGGCGTGGACCTGAATATCGCGCCTCTCAGCTGCGGCAAATTCGAGTGCTGGCACATGAATATCGTGTTGCCAGTAATGCCGAGTAGGGCACCTCGCTGGGAAAGAAGTTCCCGCAAGGGTGGCGATTTTTTCCCCGTTTTGTGATGTGGTGCAATGATGGCGTCATGACATTGCGCGCAGGTTTCGAGCACATGGAATGGGGCTTTGACCCGCAAAATTAGGGGTAGTAGGTGCAAAGATCGCGGTAAAAATGGGCGTGAAAATATTTTTTCAAAAAGTGATCTGCGTCGCATTTTTCAGTGCAACGCCGTTCATGCCTGTCTTTCATCGCAGCGTGTTTTCGTGATGGCAATGCGACGGAATATGCCGCGTCGAAGTGGGTCCGTATGGGTTGCTACAGCGACTTTGCGCCGGCGATGCGACCTTGGATTCCCCACTCCCACAAGCACCCTAGCAATGCATGTAATTCATCGGTGGCCTCGACCAACAGCACGCCGTTTTCATACAGTACGGCATCGCTGAGCGTGCCCATGCCGCGAGGCATCGCGAACAAGCTCAGGCGCACCTGCTGGGTATCGCTGCGCAGCCGTGAACGGTAGCCCAGAAGGGTATTGGCCCAGCTTGCGTAGCCGCCATCGCGCAGCAGCAAGGTTGCTGCTCGTGCCAACACCGCCGAGATCTCCGTCAGGTTGCGAATGCACGGGTCAGCCGTGCCACGCTGGGCGCCGGGTTGCATCATCAGGGCGTGGTCCAGTTCGCGGCGGCGGCATCGAACAACCATGGGCAGCGCTGCCGAAGGTTCCTGTAGCCAGGCCTCGTATCGGGCCTTGTCGATGCGGTAATACTCTTCGTAATCGACCAAGGTATTGCTGACTGGGATGGACAGGTAGCACTGCTGCGAAGCCAATTCTATCCCGAGTGCAAAGCGGTGCTCGCGGCTTGTGTAGGTGTCATTGAATTTCATGCTGAGAAGCACCTCCGAGGTGGGTTGTTAGCGGCCATCACTTGGGCATGGCTACCTGCCTGGGCATGTCGTTGCCAGTAGCGTGCATGTGATGCGGTAGGCACGACCTTGGAGTTCCAGCGGCGTGATCAAGGGCATGTCAGCGATATGGTCGGCGGTGGTCCTTTCCGCCTGGCGCCTGGTGAGTGAACCGACGATACCAGTATGGCCCTGTGCCTGGCGGACGCCTACGCCAGCCAAGGCAAGTTCGATTTCGCAACCTTCGCTGATGCATTGGTGCGTTGGTAGCGGCACGGCGAAAACAGCGTCAATGACCGCTGCTTCGACATCGGCAATGTCACCCGCCGAGCCCTGGAAGGGTGGGAGGCCCAAGGGCTTGGCTGGATGGGCAATATCGAGGCCTCGACCGCAGGCAATGGTTCGTTGATACGCCTCGCGCCTACGGCTATTTACAGGCGTCATTCGCTCTCGGCAAGCTGGTGGGAGAGCGTCACCCAAAGCGGCGTGACCCATGGCGCCGTCGAAGTTCAGGATTGCTGCAAGCTGTTCGCTGGCCAGTTGCACCTGGCGCTCAACGGCGCAGACAAGGTCGAGGCGTTGACACCCAGGGTGCGGCCGCTGCAGCCGAGACCCACGATCATCAATGCGGGGGAGTACACGCACAAATCTCGCGAACACATTCGCTCGTCGGGATATGTGGTCGATACCTTGGAAGCCGCGCTTTGGGCTGTCTGGAATACCAACAATTTCAGGGATGCGATACTGCTGGCTGCCAACCTTGCCGATGATGCCGATAGTGTCGCTGCAGCGGCAGGGCAGATTGCGGGGCGCTCTACGGGGTATCGGGCATGCCGTCGGAGTGGGTGGCCAAGGTGGCTTGGTCGCAGCATATTCGTAGGTTGGCGAGCCGGCTGTTCGAGCTGGCGCCGCCGCGCGATGAGCTCGATGAGCGTATCTACGATAGGCCTGAATAGCGACGTAGTAGGCGTCCTTCAGCGCTTTAGCCAGTTCGGGGTCATTTTCCTCGAACGCCTTCGCTGCAAGGTAAAATCGATTGCCATCTGCATCACATCCCTTGCACGCCGCCCTCGTGATGAAAACCATAAGGGTGCAATGTCAGGTTCTATTCGTGCGTGTTACTTCTGGCTTTAAATTTTTTAAATGAACTCCATTCTTGTCCCTTGATTAACGCCATATAGAATTTGGCAAAAGCCTCGCTAAGCTCATGATCGTCTCGTAGGTTTGTTTCAGGTAGGTAGCGATAACAAGGGATGTCTCGCGCCTCTAAAGGTGTGTGGATGTCACCGTTCTCAGATTTCAGCAGAAGGTCGCGAAGTAGGTTGAGCATGGTCATGGCGTCAGGATTCTGGTCCTTGAGAATCTCAAGCTTTTCGCGAAGCGCTCTGGCTGTAATTTTCAGTGTGTCTTTGTCCATTTAATGCCTGAGTGTGTGTAGACCGGAGGGGCGCCACTGTACGCCCCGTCTCCAGGTCGCTGCGGCTTATCAACTGTTACCTTTTCGGTTTCCCGCCGTACTCACTTTGAGCCTGGCCAAGGTAGGCAACTTACCGCCCGTCGACCTGGACGCAAACGTCCTTGCCGTCGATAACCTTGCATGGCCAGTTGTCGTTGATGTAGTGATCCGGCTTGAAGCACACCCGGTCATCATTGACCCAGAACAACTGCCAGGCAGAACCCGATATCAGCAGCTTCGAGCAGGGCGTGTAACCCCTGGCCAGCAAAGCCCCCGTAGTCAGAACCATCACCGCAGGTACTACATAGATCAGTGTTTTAATCGATATCCCGAACATCAACGCCTGGAAGCGGTGCAGCCGGGATGCAGGGGGTGGGTCGAACTTCTTGCCGGTCCAGGCGCAGATCGCGCTGCCAATGAGCAGGATGGCGAGTGCCGGTGGAGCCATGAGCAGGCCGAACGCGAGGTACGGTGTTTCCACGACTGGAGCGCCACGAAGCAGCCTGCCGTACAGCGGGAACAGGTAGTTGGTATAGGCATAAAGCGAGACGGCCCCTACCAGGAGCAATGCGATGAACATGGCGACGGCCAGCAGCCTCATCTTGAGGGGGGAAAGCCCGGGTGAAATTTGTGAGGAGCGTGTATTCATTCTCAGAACTTAGGCAGGTTGAACGTTGGGAGCGATGGCAATGAGGGCATCGATGGCAGCCTGGGGGCGTCTGGCCATGCAGGCAAGTCTATCCCGTCGGGGCGCAGCTTACGGATGACCCACGACTTGGCCTCATCGTAAAGCTCGTCGGCAATCCTGCCTGCGATGTTGGCGACGGTTTCCTCAGCGTAGCGACGCAGGTCGTCCGGCTTGATCTCGGTGATTGTCTTGTGAATGGCCTCGATATGATCCACGGCATAGCGTAAACCCGCCTTAACGGCATTCTTGATGCCGAAGTGATTGTCGAGTGCGTTCAATCCAAGACCTACGGCAAATACCACGAGCGCCCCGGCAATGACTGGTGCGGCGGCTGCAGTGAACAGGGCGCCAGCAGCCAGGGCCGCGGCGTATCCGAGTGCCGAGGCGATACCGGCCTTGATCAGTTCCACGCCAACGCCGCCAAACAGGTCACTCATGACGTGCTCGTCGGCAAATATCCATTCTGCGACTTCAATGGCCACCGCCACGTAGCACGAAAGCTTGAATCCTTTGATGGACGAACCGCGCACTCCATACTTGCCGATGCCCATGCTGACGAGCTTGGCATTCTGGATGCCATAGCGTGGCGCGTTGAGTGTCTTGCGCAGGCCAGGGTAGCCGGTGAGAACGACGTACTGCTTACCATTGCGCACTGTGTAGCGTACTTTTGTGCCCAACCCGTTCATGTCGCGAATGAAACTGGCGGTGTTTTTCGCGTCCCAGGCGGCCATGGCCGCGGGCACACCCCAGGTGGTATTGACGAAGGTGTGAGGCAGGCCGTTGTAGGTGGATTTCACGCCGTGCCAGGTGCCGGTCAGCATATCGCCCTGTGTGCGCGTACAGACTTGCGGCGATTGCGTGGCGCCATGTGCCTGCTGAGCAAACTGGGCCTGTGCATGAAAATCCTCAATGGACATGATCACCATTTCCCGGTGATTCTGGTCCATCTCCCGGTCGAGCTGGCTGAGTTGGCTTTCGCTCACGCTCATGGCGATTCTCCCTGATATTCGCGATCTACTGCCTCATGGCTAGGCGTAGGGAGCCTACACTCCAGACCTCCAGCAGATCAAACCGGAGGACATATTCCGATGTGATTAATCAAGAAAGTGTCCACTGATATACAGGCCCATGATCCACCTGTTGCACGCGGCTTTTGTCCTCGTGGTGAGGCAGCCTGGCTTATTGCCATCATTTGACAGCTCCCGGCCAAGCGCGTTTTCATTGTGAGATTTCCAGCTTGATGCAGGATGCATTGATATGATTACGGATGCCCTCGAGTCGATGCTCACCCAGCATCAGCGCCTGTTCACCTTCGATTCTCCACTGCCTCCCGAGCAAGAACTGCAACTCCTCAGCTTCAGCGGCCGCGAGGCGATTTCGGAGTTGTTCAGCTTCCAGGCACACCTCATTTCGCAAGACGCTCGCATCGAACTGAAGAAACTCATCGGCAAGAAAGTCACGTTGGGGATTGCCTTGGCCAACGGCACCACAAGGTACATCAGCGCGCACGTGTCGGACTTCGTGCACACCGGTGCGGATGGCGGTATTGCCAACTACACCGCTGAACTGGTGCCTTGGATCTGGATTCTCAGCCGTCGCCGCGACTCACGCATCTTCCAGGACAAGACCACTGAGCAGATCGTCAAGGAAGTTTTCGATTACTACCTGTCCCTGGCCGAGCATGAGTTCCGCCTGAGCCAGCCGCTCAAGCCAATCAGCTACTGCACGCAGTATCAGGAATCGGACCTGAATTTCGTGCTGCGCCTGCTCGAGCAGGAAGGGCTGTTCTTCACCTTCGAGCACTCCCAGGAAGGCCATCGCATGATCATCAGCGATGACAGCAGCATGCTGCCGCAGCTGGAGCGCCAGCCGCTGATCCGCTACCACAGTGCTTCGGTCACCGAAACCGCCGACTCGATCACGGCGTGGTCGTCGGCGCGACGGATGCAGCCAACCCGCCTGACCCTCAAGTCCTTCGACTACAAGCAACCCGGTAACCCGCATCTGGTGCAACTGAACTCCGTCAACCAGCAGGGTGAGGTTGGCCAGTACGAGGTCTTCGAATATGAAGGCCTCTACGGCTATGCCGACGCCGATGAAGGCATGCGCAAGGCACGTCGTCGGCTGGAGGCGATGGAGGTCGACGGCAAGACCTTCCATGGCGAGAGTAATTGCCGTGCCATGGAACCTGGCCGTTACTTCGAGCTGAGCCAGCATTACGATCACGACAACGACGCCCCGGACGATCGCCAGTTTCTGCTGCTTTCCGTCACCCATTGGGGGCAGAACAACTACGCCAACGATGGCGAAGCGGGCTACCGCAACAGCTTCAGCTGCATCCGCCGTAAAATCCCGTTCCGCCCTGCATTGCGCACCCCAAGGGCGGGCATCAGCGGCCCCCAGACTGCCATTGTTGTCGGTCCACACGGCGAAGAGATCTACACCGATGAACTGGGGCGGGTGAAGTTGCAGTTCCACTGGGATCGTAACGGTGAGTTCAATGATCAGAGCTCCTGCTGGGTACGCGTCACCCAATCCGGCGCCAGCGGCGGCTTCGGCAGCATCCAGATCCCACGCGTCGGCGACGAAGTGGTGGTGGTGTTCCTCGACGGCAACCCGGACCGCCCGCTGATCATGGGCAGCCTGTACAACAGCACCAACACCCCGCCTTGGGCGCTGCCGGCGAATAAGACCCAGAGTGGGTTCCTGACCCGGTCGATGAAGGGTGACGGCGGTACCGCCAACTTCTTCCGCTTCGAGGACAAGGCCGGCGCCGAGCAGATCATCATGCATGCCGAGCGCAACATGGATACCGAGATCGAGCTGGATGAGCGCCATGAGGTAGGCAACAACCGAGTGATCAAGGTAGGTGGAACGCACCATGAGGTAATCAAGCAAGACACGGTGGTGAACGTCACGAACGGTAGTTACACGCTGAAGGTGGACAACAACCTCATTCAGGTAAGCGCCATGGAAAGCATCCTGCTCGAGGTCGGCACCAGCAAGATCACGATCAAGCCAGACAAAATAACCATCGAAGCAGACAGCATCGACATTCTCGGCAAGAACACCTTTGTCAAAGGTGATCGTGTCGATATCAACGAGTAGGGCGAAGTGTGATTATCAAGGGCAATATCTACGACAGGCTCTCACAGAGGAGTGAAGCTGCCGAGGCGCTCGCTCGGCAGGACGCAGAGGAGGTGCGCATCGCAGCGGAAGCTGCGGTCGAGGTCCTGCGGCAGCCACCCGCGCTGGTCATGGATGCAGAGAACAATGCCTTGTGCATTGCAGGTTTGAATTTGCTCATGCCACAGGGTTTCGCTTTTCGCGATATCAATACCACGCTGGAGTTCGCGGGTTGTCATGTGCAATTTGACGCCCGTCGCCGGCGTGCACCTGAAGGGCTTGAACTCAATAAGGCGGTGGAGTTGTTTACCAACGAGCTGCGTAAAAGCCATTCAGAGATTGATTTGGTGCGCCAGGTCTCAACGGCATTGGCCGGCCACCCTGCCATCAGCCTTGACTACCAGTTCAATGTTGGCCAAGAGCGCCGTCACGGTCGCTCCGTTTGCACGATCATCGTTTCAGCGGACGGTAACGGGCGCGAGTGGTTCAGTGCCTCTACTGTGATCGACCCGAGTAAATCACAACTGGCTGACTGGCTGATCGCATTCGACGCGATGCTTGCCGGCATGACAGCCGAGTAATACTCAAACTCACATCACGATTTCATGGAATTTACAATCAATGGACTATCAACTGCAGGAAGGTTCTATCACGTTGCCGGAAGGTTTCCAAGATCGTACGGTCAACATGTTCGTACTGGGGAACAGCATTCCCGCACCTCTGAATATCACACTTTCGCGCGACAATCTGCTTCCAGCAGAGGATATGAAAGCGTACATCGATCGTCAGGTTAAGTTGATTGCGGCCAAGCTTCGCGGCTACACCCTGTTGGGCAAAAAGCCGGCGCAACTCTCTGCCAGTAAGCCGCTCGCAGGTGTTCAGATCGATGCGTATTACTTGAATGATGGCCGGCCGTTGTATCAGCGTCAGGCTGCTTTCGAGGTTGCCCCAGGGCGTATTCTGGTGTTTTCCACCACCAGCCAGGCCGACTTTAGCAGCAAGCAGGACGAAAGTTGGTTGCAGTTGTTGATGAGCTTCGAACCGCGCCATAGCACCGCAGAAACCTCCGATAACGCCGCTCAGGACTGACCTCATGTTCGAAGCTGCGCGTTGGGGTGACGAGATTGAACACACCGGTGCCCTGGCTGGTTTTCTTGCTGGGGCGGTGATTGGGTTGGCAATTGCCGCTGCAGGCGCTTTCTTTATCTGCACCGGTGGATTGGGTGGGTTCCTGCTGGCCATGATCGTTGGTCTGGGAGCAAGCGCCGTACCGATGATCGGCGAAAAGATAGGGTCATCATTCAAATCGCCAGCGGGGCAGATCGAGTTCGACGGTTGCTCTCCCAATGTATTCATCAACAAACGCAACGCTGCCCATGCCGAGCAGAGTATCGCCAAGTGTGACAAGCATCCGGCGACCGTGCTGGTAGCGGAAGGCTCGTCCAATGTGTTCATCAATGGTGTAGCTGCTGCGCGCAAGGGTGACGCGCTCACCTGCGGGGCGAAGATTGCCGGCGGGTCTAACAATGTGTTCATAGGTGGTGGCACTACACGCTACCTGCCTGTTGACGAAGAAGTGCCCGAATGGTTGCGCGTTACGGTGGACGTTTTGATGATCGTCGCATCCATGGGCAGAAACGTCGTTGCGGTTTACCGCCTGGGCCTGCAAGCGGGCCTCAAGGCAGCCGGCCCCTGTGCGCTGCAGACAGGCTTGACCATTGCAGCGAGCTACCTCGCAGGGCGCTTCATCATCGGCCCTGCGGTGGAGCGGGCTATCGGTGGCTTCACAGGCAACCCGGTCGACATGACCAACGGCCGCAAGCTTCTGGCCAATGAAACGGACTTCGTGTTGCCAGGCTTGATGCCTATTGAATGGTCTCGTTTCTATGCCAGTGACCTCACCGTGGAAAGTGCCCTGGGGCAGGGCTGGATTTTGCCCTGGGAACAAAGCCTGCGTCGTGGCGGCGGGTTCGTCTATCTGACCGACAACCAAGGTCGCAGTGTTCCGTTCATTGATCTGGAGCCAGGCGAGAGCATCTATAACCCCCATGAGCGTATTCATCTCGTGCGCTCCCAGGGCGGGCACTATCTTCTGCAAACGCTCGATAACGTATTTTTCTATTTTGGCGAGGTGCCAAATGATAATTCGCGCGCGCCTTTGCAGCGCCTGGAAAATGCGCTCGGGCATTATCTGCATTTCACCTACAGTGCCGATGGCCGCCTGACGGATATCACCGCACCAGGGGCGGTGCGTGTCCACCTGCACTACGACAACCCACTGGGCCGCCTGACCGATGTGAAGCGCGTGGTCGGTGATAGCGCCGTTGAAACGCTGGTGCGTTACCGTTACGACGACAATGGCCAGCTTACCGAAGTGATCAATCGCAACGGCGATTCGGTACGCCAGTTCGGCTACGCTGAAAAACTCATGACGCGGCACAGTAACGCTCTGGGCCTGATCTGCGAATACCGCTGGGAGACGCACGACGGCAAACCGCGCGTCGTCGAGCACTGGACCAGCGACGGCGAGCATTATCACTTCCGATACGACTTCGCCCAGCGGACCAGCTGGGCGACCGATGTGCTGGGCCGTGAACTGGAAATCCGTTACAACGAGGATAATCGCGTCATCGGCAGCCGTGACTTCGGCGGTGAATGCTATGGCATGGACTTCGACACCTCCGGCAATCTGGTCGGCATCAAGCTGCCTGATGGCAATCGCCTCGCCCTGAAGTACGACGAATTCTCCCGGCTGATCGAGGAAACCGACCCGCTGGGTCGCAAGATCAGCTACAAGCACTACCGCACCACGCCACTCATCACCGAAACCCGCTTCCCCGACGGCAGCGTCTGGCAGGCGCGTTACGACGAAAAAGGCAACCTGGTTGCCGAGATTGACCCGCTGGGTAACAAGACCCGGTATCTCAACAGCGATGACGGCCTGCCGCACACGATCATCGATGCCAACTTCAAGTCCAAGTATCTGTGGTGGAATGCCTACGCGCAGGTCGAGCGCTTCGAGGACTGTTCGGGCAAAAGCACCTACTACCGCTACGACGAACGCCAGCACCTGGTTGCCGTTACCGATGCGTTGAACCAGACCACTACGCTGGAACGCAAGCCCGATGGTGAAGTGCTTCGTATCAATCATCCGGACGGCACTGCGGAAACCTTTACCTACAATACTCTTGGCCAGGTGCTGAAGCACACCGATGGAAAAGGCCAGACAACCTACCTGCAACGCACCTCGCGCGGCCTGCCCAGCAGTCGCCAGGATGCCAAGGGCGAGTGGATCCGCTACGAGTATGACAAGGCCCTGCGCCTGACCGCACTGGTCAACGAGAACGGCGCGGCCTACCGCTTTGCCTATGACGCGTCGGACCGCCTGAGCGAAGAGGTGCGGGTGGACAACCTGACCCGGCGCTTCAGTTACGACGCCGGTGGTCATCTGGTGCGCCTGGACGAAATTGGCTATGGCGAAAGCGGCGAACGTCCGGAGCGCCATACGCTGTTCGAGCGTGACGCCATTGGCCGCTTGATGGCCAAGGTCAATCGCGATGCACGGCAAGATTTCGAGTATGACGAGGCTGACCGGTTACTGAGCATTCAGCGCCACCCAACAAGCGCGGGTAAGCAGCTGGGCATCACCGATGAAAAGCTAGGTTACATCTACGACCTGCTGGGGCGACTGACCCAGGAACTGACCCCAAGTGGGGCACTGGACTATGAATACGACCCACTTAGCAACCTGACCACGCTGACCCTGCCGGATGGCCGCAAGCTCAATCATCTGTATTACGGCAGTGGGCACCTGCACCAACTGAACCTGGATGGCCAGGTGATCAGCGACATGGAGCGCGATGATTTGCACCGCGAGGTGTACCGCACCCAGGGCAAGCTCACCAGTTGCTTCGGTTATGACGCCATGGGGCGCAAGGCCTGGCAGTTTGCGTCGACCTTGCCAGCGGACAAGCTCTCGCAAGTGCATAACACCGGCATTAACACCTCGTTGCTGGTCGTGCATGCCTACAACCCGATTCACCGCCGTTACCAGTACGA
>NZ_AEWE02000003.1:2774-93885 GCF_000190455.2 Pseudomonas sp. TJI-51 | reverse complement strand
ATAGAATCTCCCACAGGGATCGCAGCAGGGCTGCCAAGCAGCCCCCGGGGCGCGTCAGGCCGCGACCTCACTGTGCGGCTCGAAGCTGTCGGCCCTGGCCAGCTGCCACATGCGCGAGTAGAACTGGCCATCCACCTCGCCGGTGAGCAGCTCGCCCGGCTTGAGGAACACATGCATCTGCGAGAACAGCTTGATCTCGGTGGCCGAGATGCGGCGCACCAAGTGCTTGGCCTCCAGCTGTGCCGGGTGCTCCAGGCCAGCCGCCGCCAGCATTTCTGCCAGCGCGCGCAAGGTGTTGTGGTGGAAGTTCAACACCCGCTGGGCCTTGTCCGGCACTACCAGTGCGCGTTGGCGCAGCGGGTCTTGCGTGGCCACGCCAGTGGGGCATTTGTTGGTGTGGCAGCTTTGCGACTGGATGCAGCCAATGGCGAACATGAAGCCGCGCGCCGAATTGGCCCAGTCGGCGCCAATGGCCAGTACACTGGCGATGTCGAAGGCGCTGACGATCTTGCCGCTGGCGCCCAGCTTGATCTTGTCGCGCAGGTTCAGCCCGACCAAGGTGTTGTGCACGAACAGCAACCCCTCACGCAGGGGCACGCCAATGTGATCGGTGAATTCCACCGGCGCCGCGCCGGTGCCGCCTTCCTTGCCATCGACAACGATGAAATCCGGCAGGATACCGGTCTCCAGCATGGCCTTGGCGATGCCCATGAACTCCCACGGGTGGCCCAGGCAGAACTTGAAACCCACCGGCTTGCCGCCGGACAGTTCGCGTAGCTGGGCGATGAACTGCATCATCTCGATGGGGGTGGAAAAGGCGCTGTGCCGTGATGGCGAAATGCAGTCTTCGCCCATCAGCACGCCACGGGTCTCGGCAATTTCCTCGGTGACCTTGTGCTTGGGCAGGATGCCGCCATGGCCAGGCTTGGCGCCCTGGCTCATCTTCACTTCGATCATGCGCACCTGCGGGCTACGGGCTTGTGCGGCGAAGCGCTCAGGGTCGAAACGCCCGTCCGCGGTGCGGCAGCCAAAGTAGCCGCTGCCCAGTTCCCATACCAGGTCACCACCGTGTTCACGGTGGTACGGGCTGATGCTGCCTTCGCCAGTGTCATGGTGGAAGTTGCCCAGTTTGGCGCCCTGGTTGAGCGCGCGGATAGCGTTGGCGCTGAGCGAGCCGAAGCTCATGGCCGAGATGTTGAAAATCGAGGCCGAATACGGCTGGCTGCACTGCGGCCCACCAATGATGATGCGGAAGCTGGCCGGGTCGGCCAACGGCGCCGGGCGCATGGAGTGGCCAATGAACTCGAAGCCGGACTGGTACACATCGATCAAGGTGCCGAACGGTTTGTCGGAAGCTTCGTTCTTGGCCCGGGCATACACCAGCGAGCGCTGCGCACGGGAGAACGGCAGTGCGTCGCTGTCGGACTCCAGCAGGTACTGGCGGATCTCCGGGCGGATGGCCTCTACCAGGTAGCGGATGTTGCCCAGGATGGGGTAGTTGCGGCGCACGGCGTGGCGCTGCTGCAGCAGGTCGAACAGCCCGATCAGGCTGAGAACGCCGGCGGTCAGGGTGAAGGGCCACAGCCATTCATGCTGGCTGAAGGGCAGGCTCGCCAAGGTGAACAGGACACAGGCGGCGAAGAAGGCATAGCGGCTGAGAAGTGACAGGCTCATACGGGGTCCTTGCGATGGCGCGGTCAGGCTCAGGGCCTGGGGGCAAACCCCGACCATAGCCAAGTTGCCGGGCGCTGCAAATTAAAATCGGGGTAGCGAAAATCATTCTCGCCACGCCAAGCCTCAGCAGCCCTGGCCCATGCTCGGCAAGGCAGGCTGTTTACGGTGCCCCGCGCAGCAGCTTCTGTCGCCAGCTTTCCTGCTCGTGCGCGGGCGCCTCGCTCAGGTACACAGGGCGCCCGGCCACGCGCTTGGCCACTGGCACGCCGTCGCGGTACAGCAGGCGGTTGCCGCTCACCGCCGGCACCTTCACCCCCGGCAGCAACGAGCCGATCAGGTTCAGCGGGTCACTGGCACTGACCACCTGCAGTGCGCCGTCCGCCTCGCGCCGGCGTACCTGGCGCAGCAACCCGACCGCCTCCGGCAAGGCAAATTGTTCACCGGCCAACCCGGCAATGAAGCGCCCCCCGCGGATCTCGCCGCGTGCCTCCAGCCGGTGGTAGCAGCGCAGCAGTTCCCGCCACGGTGGCAGTACATCGCTCTCGCGCTCCAGCAGCCGCCAGCACACCACGCCATAGCGCCTTAGCAGGGCGTGGGCGATGTGCTCCAGGCGCTGGCTGTCATCCGCCGTGCCTTGGCGCAGCAATGCCCAGCGCCCGGCATGGGACATGCTGCTGGACAACGGTGCATGGCCGCGCCGGCGGGTGCGTGAAGCGCGTTTCGCCGCCGGGGCGATCAGGCTGCGCAGGCCAGTGAAGCTGTCGGCACCTACCAGGCCGGCACCCACCAGTTCCTGCAACGCTGTTTCCAGTTCGCTGGGCAGCAGGCGGGCATCGTGGATCAGTTCGTCGAAGAACAACGCGCCCTGAGCCTGCAGCACCTCATGTACCCGCTGCGCCCGTGCGCCAAGGCTCTGTACGGCAGGCGCGGGCGCCAGGCTGCGCCACAGCCCCAGGTGCTCCCGAGGCAGCAACACCAGCGGGGTGCTCGACAAGGTGCTGCCTGAGCGGCTCGCGGCCAACCGGCTCCAGGCGAATTGCCCGCTGCGGCACGCATCATCGAGCCAGTGGGGGCTGTAGTCGTGGATCCGTGCGGGCAGCAGTTCGGCCTCCCAGGCTGCGGCTGCACTGGGGAAGCCCTGCAACTGCCCAAGCACTTCGGCTACAGCCTGCGGGCCACGCAGGCGCGTGTCAGGTGCCAGGTGCTGCCAGTCGAACAGAAAACGCATGAAGTCCTGCAGGCTGACCGGCTCGATTTCGCGACGCAAGCGCTTGACCGTGTAGCGGTGGATGCGCGCCAGCAAATGGCGTTCGCACCATTGCAGCTCGTTGGCGGCCGGGCTGAAATAGCCGCGCAGCACATAACCTTCGGCTTCCAGGCGGGCCAGGGCCTGTTCGACTGCCTGCGGCGGCATGCCCAACGGCGCGGCGATCTGTACCAGCGTCTGTGGGCCATGGGCGCTCAGGCGGCCACGCAGCAGTTCGCCCAGGGCATTGTCGGGCTCGATGGGCTGGTCGAAGCCAGGCAACTGTTCCAGCGCCGGTTCGAGGGGCGTCGCCGGGTAGATCGCCTGCAGCAGGTTCAGGCGCTCGCGGGCCAGCCACAACTGCTCGCGGGGCAGGCGCAAGGCGCGGCCGGCCTTGGCCAGTTGCCTGAGGAACAGGTTCCAACCAGGGTTGGCGCTGACCTGCGCCTGGCTGATGGCGCCCAGGCTCATCAAGGTTTCGTGCATTTCGTCGCTATTGCGCGGCTGCGGCCAGGCCTCGGCGGCCACGGCAGCGATGGCGTCGGCGTCCAGTGCGCCCAGGTCGTCACTGCTGTGCACCTCGTTCCAGCGCCGGTTGAGCACCGCCTGGGTACGGCGCTCTTCCAGCGGTGCGTCGTCGAGGAATGTATAAGGGCGGGCATTGAGAATGGCCGATGCCAGCGGCGATGGCGCAGGCAGGTCGCGGCACAGCAGGCGTACCGCCCCGCTTTCCATGCGCCTCAACAGGGCCAGCCAGCCCGTGCAATCCAGGGCCTCGTGCAGGCAGTCGTCGAGGGTCTGCTCGACCAGCGGGTGCTCGGGTATCTGCCGCTCGCCGGCGATATTTTCCAGGCAGGCGATCTGGTCGGGAAACACCGCGGCAACCAGGTCTTCGCTTTTCATGCGCTGGATTTGCGGCGCTACTTTGCGCCCGCCCACGAAGCGCGGCAGGGCCATGGCGACACTGGCGTTCCAGCGCCAGCGCACACCGAACAGTGGCGCTTCGAGCACGGCCTGTATGAGGAGGGCTTCTGCGGTGCCGCTTTTCAGGTAACGCCAGACCTCGTCGAGGTCGAAACTGTGGCTGGTGGACAGCGACAGCACGATGGCGTCCTCGCTGGCGGCCGCCTGCAGTTCGAAATTGAAGGTGCGACAGAAGCGTTTGCGCAAGGCCAGGCCCCAGGCGCGATTGATGCGGCTGCCGTAGGGCGAATGGATGATCAGCTGGGTGCCGCCGGAGGCATCGAAGAAACGCTCCATCACCAACGTTTCCTGCGAGGGCAGGGCACCGAGCACGTCGCGGGTACGGGCCAGGTAGTCGAGCAACTGCTCGGCGCAGTCTTCGCCCAGCTCGAACGTACCCTGCAACCATGCCGACACCGCGCGGGTATCGCCGTCGGCCAGCGTCAGCTGCTGGTCAAGCTGTGCCTGCAGCCTGGCCACGGCCGCGGACAGTTCGTCGCTGCGGCCAGGCGCCTCGCCGAGCCAGAACGGAATGGTGGGCGGCAGCCCTTGGGCATCCTCCACCCGAACCCGGCCCGACTCGACGCGCAGGATGCGGTACGAGGCATTGCCCAGCTGGAAGATGTCGCCTGCGATGCTCTCCACCGCGAAGTCTTCATTGACGCTGCCAATGTTCAGCGCCTGCGGCTCCAGCAATACGCTGTAATCGGCGTTGTCCGGAAGGGTGCCACCGCTGGTCAGCGCGGTCAGCTGGCTGCCGCGGCGGCCCCGCAATGTGCCGCTTACCGCATCGCGGTGCAGGTAGGCACTGCGTACGCCCTGGCGGCCGTTGTAGCCCTCGGCAAGCATGCGCAGCAGGGCCTGGTAGTGCTGCTGGTCGAGGTGGGCATAAGGTGTGGCCTGGCGCAGGCAGTCGAACAACGCCTGTTCGTGCCACGGCTGGTTGCAGGCTTCGGCGACGATCTGCTGGGCCAGCACGTCCAGGGGCGCCCGGGGTATGTGCAGCGCCTCCAGTTCCCCCCGGCGTACGCAGTCGAGCAGGGCCACGCACTCGATCAGGTCGTCACGCGATGTCGGGAACAAGCGCCCTTTCGGCACGCCATCGACCTGGTGGCTGGCGCGGCCAACCCGTTGCAGGAAGGCGGCAATCGAACCCGGCGAGGCAACCTGGCAGACCAGGTCGATGTCGCCAATGTCGATGCCCAGCTCCAGTGAAGCGGTGGCCACCAGTACCTGCAACTGGCCGTGCTTGAGCCGTTGCTCGGCGCTCAGGCGCAGCTCCTTGGCCAGGCTGCCATGGTGCGCGGCCACGGCATCCTTGCCCAGGCGGTCGCTGAGGTGGCGGGTGATGCGCTCAGCCAGGCGCCGGGTGTTGACGAATACCAGGGTGGTGCGATGCTCGCGGGCCAGGGCTGCCAGGCGGTCGTAGACCAGGCCCCAGACATCGGTGGCCATGACCGCCGCCAACGGTACCGGCGGCAGCTCGATGGCCAAGTCGCGTGGCCGGGCATGGCCAATATCGACAACCGCGCAGGGCCGGCCGCTCCCGACCAGAAACTGCGCCACCCGCGCCACCGGGCGCTGTGTGGCAGACAGGCCAATACGGCGCAAGGGCCGGCCTGCCAAGGCCTGCAGACGTTCCAGGGTCAGTGCCAGATGCGCCCCGCGCTTGTTGCCGGCCAAGGCGTGGATCTCGTCGACGATTACCGTATGCACGTTGCGCAGGCCTTCACGACCAGACGCCGAACCCATCAGTACATACAGGGATTCAGGGGTCGTGACCAGAATGTGCGGTGCCAGCTTGCGCATGGCGGCGCGTTCTTTTTGCGGGGTATCGCCGGTGCGCACGGCGGTAGTGATGCGGGGTGCAGCCAGGCCCTGTTCTGCCAGGGCCTGGCTGATACCCTCAAGCGGGGCTTGCAGGTTGACGCGGATGTCATTGGACAGCGCCTTGAGCGGCGAAACATAGACCACCTGGGTCTGCGCCGGCAGCTGACCCTGCTGCGCCAGGCCCTGGCAGAACAGTTCATCGAGCACGGCCAGGAACGCGCTCAGGGTCTTGCCCGAGCCGGTGGGTGCGGCCAACAGCATCGACTGGCCGCCATGGACCAAGGGCCAGGCCTGGGCCTGGGCATCGGTAACGGTTGCGAAGTGGCGGCCGAACCAGGTGCGTACGGCGGGGTGGAACAGTTCGAGCACCGGGTGCTGTTGGGCGGGCAGGTTCATGGGTTGGTTATGGAGGGGCATGGGCGCTTTGGCAAGGGGCCGTTCGTCTGGCCGGCACACCCGACAATGGCCTTGTCAGCCCAAGCGAGCCCGTGGGATCCTCCCCGGCCATTGTTGCCAGCGAGTTCAGCCCATGCCCAATACCATTCGCATCGCCGCCGCCCTGTTGCTCGACCCGCAGGGGCGCACCTTGCTGGTGCGCAAGCGTGGCACCGAAGCCTTCATGCAGCCGGGGGGCAAGATCGATGCGGGTGAAACGGCGCTGCAGGCACTGGTGCGCGAACTGCACGAGGAATTGGGCCTGCACATCGACCCGGCCCAGGCCGTGTACCTGGGCCAGTTCAGTGCCACGGCCGCCAATGAGCCCGGCTTCGAGGTGCAAGCCGAGCTGTTTCGAGTCTACAGCGCCGCTGCCGTGGTCCCGGCGGCAGAAATCGAGGAGGTGGTATGGCTGGCTGCAGATCAGGCGCCAGACCAGCCACTGGCGCCCTTGACCCGCGACCTGATCCTGCCGCTGTACCGCCAGTTGTTCAACGCACCGCGCTGACGCCGTCGAGGGTGGCGAAGGAGGTGTCCTTGGCGGTCAGCAGAAAGTCGCGCATGTACGGCGCATCGAGCATGTCGGTGCGCACAGCGGCGTAAAGCGTGGCAAACAGGCCTTTCTCGCCCAGGCGCTTGCCTTTCACATAACCCCGCGCGCTGTACTCATGCAAAGCCCAGTGCGGCATGCCGCACACCCCCCGGCCGCTGGCGACCAGCTGCATCATCATCACGGTCAGCTCCGAGGTGCGCACGGCGGCCGGCTCGACGTCGGCCGGCTCCAGGAAGCGGGTGAAGATGTCCAGGCGGTCGCGCTCCACCGGGTAGGTGATCAGGGTCTGGTCGAGCAGGTCCTGGGGCACGATATACGGCTTGCTGGCCAGCGCATGCTGGTTGGCGACCGCCAGCATGGCTTCGTAGGTGAACAGCGGCACGTAGGTGATGCCGGCCAGGTCCACCGGGTCGGAGGTCACCACCAGGTCAAGGTCACCACGGGCCAGGGCTGGCAAGGGTGCAAAGGCGAAGCCGGAGGCCAGGTCCAGCTCGACTTCCGGCCAGGCATCGCGGAACTGGTCTATGGTCGGCATCAGCCACTGGAAACAGCTGTGGCATTCGATTGCCATGTGCAGGCGCCCGGCGGTACCGCCGGCCAAGCGTGCGATGTCGCGTTCGGCACCCCGTAGCAACGGCAAGGTGGCATCGGCCAGTTGCAGCAGGCGCAGCCCGGCGCTGGTAAAGCGTATCGGCTTGCTCTTGCGTACGAACAGCGGCAGGCCCAGGCGTTCTTCCAGCTCCTTGAACTGGTGAGACAGCGCCGACTGGGTCAGATGCAGGCGCTCGGCGGCTTCCACAAGGCTGTCGGCCTCGCGCAAGGCATGAAGGGTTTTCAGGTGGCGGATCTCCAGCACTGCTGACTCCGGGGTGTGAATGGGGTGAACGAAGCAATGAGTTGAGTTTCGCTCATGTTGGCAACGCTGTCGACTGGGCGTAGCGCCGCACCGCCTGCGGCTGGCCCCACACCCACTGGGGCCCGAATAATCGCGCCGTAGGCGCTTCACACCGTTGTTGAGGTCAACCGAGGCCGTATTTTTTGACCTTGTCGAACAGCGTGGTCTTGGCCATGCCCAGCTCCTGGCTGGCCTGGCTGAGGTTGCCGCCGGTGCGTTGCAGTGCATCGCTGAGCAGGTTGCGTTCGAACGCCTCCACCGCCTCGGCAAAGCCCAGGCCTTGGCTGGCCCCCCCGCTGGGCCCTTTCTTGAACGCCGGCAGGCCCAGGGCGTAGCGTTCGGCCACGTTGCGCAGTTCCCGCACATTGCCTGGCCAGTCGTGGGCGAGGAGGCGGGACAAGGTCTGGCTGTCCAGGGTCGGTGTTTCCCGATCGAAGCGCAGGGCCGATTGCTGCAGGAAGTGCTCGAACAATTGCAAGATGTCTTCGCGGCGCTCGCGCAGCGGTGGCAGCTCCAGGGTCACCACGTTCAACCGGTAGTACAGGTCGCTGCGGAACTGACCGCTCTGGCCCAGGCTATCGAGGTCGGCCTTGGTTGCCGCAATCACCCGGCAATCCACGGCAATGCTCTGGTTCGACCCCAACCGTTCCAGGGTGCGCTCCTGCAAGACGCGCAGCAGCTTGATCTGCAGGTTGATCGGCATGCTCTCCACCTCGTCGAGGAACAGCGTGCCGCCATTGGCGTGTTCGATCTTGCCGATACGGCGCTTGCCGGCACCGGTGAAGGCGTTGGCCTCGTGGCCAAAAATCTCGGTCTCGAACAGGTTTTCCGGCAGGCCGCCACAGTTCAGCGCCACGAAGGGCTGGCCCTGGCGACGGCTGAAGTCATGCAGGCAGCGTGCGACCAGTTCCTTGCCGGTGCCGGTCTCGCCCTCGATGAGCACGTTGGCCGAGGTGTCGGCCACATTGGCAATCAGCTCGCGCAGGTGCTCCATGGCCGGCGAGCGGCCGATGATACGGCCTTCCAGGCTGCTCTGTTCGGCCAGCTGGCGGCGCAAGGCAACCACTTCGCGCGACAGCCCCCGTTGCTCCAGGGCGCGGCGCACCACGTCGACCAGGCGTTCCGGGGAGAACGGCTTCTCCATGAAGTCGTAGGCACCATTGCGCATGGCGCCTACGGCCATGTCGATGTCACCGTGGCCGGTGATCAGTACCACAGGCAGGCTGCGGTCGCGGGCCTTGAGGCGGTTGAGCAGCTCCAGGCCGTCGATGCCGGGCAGGCGGATATCGCTGACGACGATACCAGCGAAATCGTCGCCGATGCGCTCCAGCGCCTGCTCGGCACTGCCCACACCTTCGCAGGCGATGTCCTCCAGGGCCAGTGCCTGCTGGCAGCCGAGCAGCACATGCGGGTCGTCTTCGACGATCAGGACGGTAAGAGGCGCTTGGTTCATGGGTGCTCTGCCGATTCGTTAGGGGGCGAAACCAGGGGCAGGGCCAGGACGAAGGCGCTCCCGCCGGTGACGGGGTGCTCGACGTTGAGGCTGCCCTTGGCCGCAGCCGCAAGGCTCGCCGACAGGGTCAGGCCCAGGCCCAGGCCGTGTTCGCCCGGTTTGGTGGTGAAGAACGGTTCAAACAGGTGCTTGCGCGCCTCGGCGTCGATGCCGTGGCCATTGTCACGCACCTGCAAACGGTATTTGTCGCCCTGCACTTCGCCCTCCAGCCACAGTTCGGGCTGTGGCTGCGCAGCCATGGCATCGAGGGCATTGCCGATCAGGTTGACCAGGATTTGCTCCAGGCGGGTCTGGTCGATGGCCAGTTGCTGGTCCTCGTAGTGGTTGTGCAGCTGCAATTGGCAGGCGCTGATGCGGTTGCCCAGTACTTGCAAGGTGGCTTCTATCGCCTTGGCCAGGGAAGCCTGGCCACTGTCGTCGCTGCGCCGGGCGAACGAGCGCAGGCTGGCAGTGATGCGGCCCATGCGGTCAATCAGGTCGTTCATGGTGCGCAGGTTGGTGCTGGCGGTTTCCAGCGCCCCGCGTTCGAGGAAGCGCACCGTGTTGCCAGACAGCGTACGCAAGGCAGCCAGCGGCTGGTTCAGCTCGTGGGCGATGCTGGTGGACATCTGCCCGATGGCTGCCAGCTTGCCGGCCTGCACCAGCTCGTCCTGGGCGTGGCGCAGCGTTTGTTCGGCGTGCCGGCGCTCGCGAATCTGGCCTTTCAGGCGTTCGTTGCTGGCACGCAGGTCGGCGGTGCGTTCGGTAATCCGTCGCTCCAGCTGGCTGTTGGCTTCCTCCAGCGCCTCGCGTGCGGCCAGGCGGGTGGCGATGACTTTGCGCCGCTCGTTCCAGGCGATGCCGAGGATGGCCAGCAGGGCGAAGGCGACCCCCACCAGAATGCCCTGGACCATGGATTCGCGGCGCAGGTCCTGCAGCGGGGTGAGCAGGGTGAAATGCCAGGGCGTGTCGACCAGCCGGCGGGTCTGGGCCAGGTAGGCCACTTCGTGGGGCTCGCCGTGGGCAGTCTCGCTGTTGGCGGGGAAGGTCAGTTTTTCCACGCCATCGGCCAGGGTCTCGCGGGCCAGGGGCTGCAACTCGTTCAACGGCCACCAGTAATACTGCAGGCTGCGCGCCAGCCGTTCCTTGGTTTGCGCGGTCAGCGGGCGTACCGACTTCAGGCGCCTGGCAGGGTCGCTGGAAAGGATGATGATGCCGTTCTCGTCGCTGACGAATGCCTCCAGGCGCGCCCGCTGCCAACGTTCTTCCAGGGTATCCAGGCGTACCTTGATCACCGCCACGCCAATGATCTTGCCGTGTTCCTCGAGCCCGTGGGCCAGGTAGTAGCCAGCCTCGCCCGTGGTGCTGCCGATGCCGTAGAAGCGCCCAGGTTCGCCGCGTACGGCAGTCTGGAAATAGGCGCGGAACGACAGGTCTTCGCCCAGGAACGAATCGGCATCGCGCCAGTTGCTGGTGGCCTGGACCCGGCCATTGGTATCGAGCACGAAAATTGCCCGGCTGCGGCTGCGCCGGTTCAGGCCTTCGAGGTATTCGTTGACCGCCTGGCGCGAACCGCCATCCGGGTCGGTGAGCAGGTGCGAGACGCTGTCTTCCAGCTCCAGCAGGCTCGGCAGGTAGGTGTATTTGCTGATCTCGCTTTCGACCGTGCGCGCGTGCAGCTCCAGCTGGCGTTCACCGTTTTCGCTGAGGGTGCGAATACCGTTGCTCTCGCTGATCAGGTAGCCAGCCATACCCAGGCCGACCATCAGCAAAATGATCAGTGGTGGCAACAGCAATTGGCGGAGCAGGCGGGATTTCACGGCAGGCTTGGCAGGGAGAAGAAGCGAAGGATCGCATTTCATCACAGTGGCCTTGTCACGACCAGCGCCTGCTGCCCGATTGGGCAGCGGCGCCGACCGGTTCAATGAAGCAAAATCAGTGTTGCAGGATCTTGCTGAGGAAGTGCTGGGTGCGTTCGTGGCGGGCAGTCGGGTCGCCGAAGAACGCCTCCTTCTGGCAGTCTTCGATGATGTGGCCTTTGTCCATGAAGATCACGCGGTTGGCCACTTTGCGGGCGAAGCCCATTTCGTGGGTCACGCACATCATGGTCATGCCCTCGTGGGCAAGCTCCACCATCACGTCCAGTACTTCGTTGACCATCTCCGGGTCCAGCGCCGAGGTCGGCTCGTCGAACAGCATGACGATCGGGTCCATCGACAGTGCACGGGCAATGGCCACGCGCTGTTGCTGGCCACCCGACAGCTGGCCCGGGTGCTTCTTGGCATGGGCGCCAAGGCCGACGCGGTCGAGCAGGGCCAGGCCTTTCTTGGTGGCCTCCGCCTCACTGCGGCCCAGTACCTTGCGCTGGGCGATGGTCAGGTTTTCGGTGATGCTCAGGTGGGGGAACAGTTCGAAGTGCTGGAACACCATGCCCACCCGCGAACGCAGCTTCGGCAGGTTGGTCTTGGGGTCGGCGATCGAGGTGCCATCGACCACGATATCGCCCTTCTGGAACGGCTCCAGGGCATTGACGCACTTGATCAGGGTGGACTTGCCCGAACCCGAAGGGCCGCACACCACCACCACTTCACCTTTCTTGACCTCGGTGCTGCAGTCGGTCAGTACCTGGAAGTCCCCGTACCACTTGTTGACGTTCTTGATGGAAATCATACGGTGATCCTTTTTTGCAGGCGCTTGACCAGCCACGAAGCGGAGAAGCTGATGAGGAAGTACACGACCCCGGCGAAGATCAGGAACTCATGGGAGCGCCCAATGATGTCGCCGTTGGAGCGTGCCGAGTTGAGGAAGTCCACCAGGCCCACGGTGTAGACCAGCGAGGTATCCTGGAACAGGATGATGCTCTGCTGCAGCAACAGCGGGGTCATCTTGCGAAACGCCTGCGGCAGGATGATCAGGCGCATGGTCTGGCTGTAGGTCATGCCCAGGGCCTGGGCGGCGCCCATCTGGCCCTTGGAGATCGACTGCACACCGGCGCGGACGATTTCACAGAAGTAGGCGGCTTCGAACATCATGAACGCCACCACGCACGAGGTGAAGGCACCCACCGGGGTGTCCTCGCCGGTGATCCAGCGCAGTACGAACGGTACCGCCAGGTAGAACCAGGTGATCACCAGCAGCAGCGGGATCGAGCGGAAATAGTTGACGTAGGCCCCGGCCAGCCGCGACAGCAGCTTGCTCGATGACAGCCGCATGAGCGCCAGGATGGTGCCCAGCACGATACCGCCCACCACGCCCATGACCATCAGTTGCAAGGTCATGAGCATGCCTTCCCACAGGGCGGGCAGGGCCGGGATGATTTCGCTGAAATCCATGTCCATTTACTTGCCCCCCACGGAAATCAGGCCAGGCACGGCGACTTTCTTCTCGACCATGCGCATCAGCAGCATCAGCCCCATGTTCAGGGTGAAGTAGATCAGCGTGGCCAGGGTGAACGCCTCGAACAGGTTGGCGGAAAATTCGGCGGTCTGTTTGGTTTGCGCCAGCAGCTCCATCAGGCCGATCAGCGATGCCACCGAGGAATTCTTGAACACGTTGAGAAATTCGGAGGTGAGCGGCGGAATGATGATCCGGTAGGCCTGGGGCAGCAGCACGTTGGTGTAGATCTGCGGCAGGCTGAAACCCATGGCGCGGGCCGCGGATTCCTGGCCGCGCGGCAGCGCCTGGATGCCGGTGCGCACTTGCTCGCAGACACGGGCGGCAGTGAACAGGCCCAGGCAGATGACCACACTGATCAGCGCCGAGGTGGTCGGGTTGAGGTCTTGCTTGAACCATTCCTGCAGGCCTTCGGGCAGCAGGTCTGGCACCAGGAAGTACCAGATGAACAGCTGCACCAGCAGCGGCACATTGCGGAACAGCTCCACGTAGATGGTGGCGATGCCCGATACCAGGCGGTTCGGCACGGTGCGCATGACGCCGAGCACCGAGCCCAGCAGCAAGGCGATGATCCAGGCGGAGATGGCGATGGCGATGGTCCAGCCCAGGCCGGTGATGTACCAGTCGAGATAGGTCTCGCTGCCCACGCCGGTGGACTTGAAGAACACGCCCCAGTCCCAGTTGTAATTCATCGGGATTTCCCCTCAGACGGTTGTTTCACGGGCACCTTGGAACATCCGGGGGCGCTGGGCGCCCTCGGATGAAAGGTTAGACACTAATGAGTGGCCTGCAGGGTTTGATTCGTGCTGTCGAGCACCAGGCCGTTATCTGAGGATCAGGACTTCTTCTCGTCCGCGGCCTTGTCGGTAGGCTCGGCGATCAGTTTCTTCAGCTCATCGCTCATCGGGAACTGCAGGTTCAGGCCTTTTGGCGGGATCGGTTGCTGGAACCACTTGTCGTAGCTCTTGTTGACTTCGCCCGACTTGAAATAGGCAACGATGGCATCGTCGACCGCTTTCTTGAACGCCTCGTCACCCTTGCGCACCATGCAGCCGTAGATTTCATAGGACTGCGGGGTACCGGTGATGACCCAGTCTGCCGGCTTGCGCGCCTTGGCCATTTCACCGGCGAGCAGGGCGTCGTCCATCATGAAGGCTACGGCGCGGCCGCTTTCTAGCATGTTGAAGGCTTCACCGTGGTCCTTGGCGGAAATCACGTTCATCTTCATCTGCTTGTCGGCGTTCATCGCCTTGAGAATGCGCTCAGAGGTGGTGCCAGCGGTGGTCACCACGTTCTTGCCAGCCAGGTCCGGGAAGTCCTTGTATGCAGGTTGACCGTCCTTGACCTTGGTCAGCAGGCGGGTACCGACTTCGAAGATGCCGACCGAGAAGCCGACTTGCTGCTGGCGCTCGACGTTGTTGGTGGTGGAGCCGCATTCCAGGTCGACGGTGCCGTTTTGCACCAGCGGGATACGGGTCTGCGAGGTGACCAGGTTGTAGCGGACCTTGATGTCCGTACCCAGTTGTTTTTTCAGGGCATCGACGACAGCCAGCTGAATGTCATGCGAGTAGCCCACGGGCTCGGGTTTGCCGGCCAGGTAGGAAAATGGAATGGAAGAGTCGCGGTGGCCCAGGGTGATGGTGCCCGAGTCCTTGATCTTCTTGAGGGTGCCGGTCAGTTCTTCGGCCATGGCTGGCGAAGCAATGATCGCAGCGGCAATGGTGGCGCCCAACAGATGACGAACGATACGCATCAAATTTTCCTCGACGTGTTTGTTTTTTTTATGGAGCCGTTGGCGGACTCTTTCGTTCAACGAATACAGCGAAGCGCTGTGCATTCGATTGAAGAGTGTAGAGCATGAGTCGTGCCAAACGGGTTTGACGAGCAAAAAACCTGATCGTCCGGGCGCTCGGGGCCCTGGCGGAGTGCGTCTACCTCGGGCTTTCGTTCGGTTTTCCGAACTATCCTGGTTGCTACGGTCGGAAAACCGATTGTTTGCCCGGGCGGGCTCGCTGCAGGAACCCAGGTTGGGGCTATGGGTGTACCTCAGCCTCTGGCCGACGCCTTGTTCGAGCGCTTGGCCGGTACGGCCGAGGCACAACAACGGATGCGCTGGCGCGTCATCTACGACGCGTTAGGCGCAGAGCGTGGCGCCGCCGACCTGTTTCGGTTTCTGGCGGACTTCGCGGGGGCGGAAGATTTCGACCTGGCGCCGGCGCGTTACCGCGCGCGTATCTGGCGCATTCTGGAGTTCTGCGAGCAACATGAGGCTGTGCGTGTGCGCCTGTTCGCTGAAGCCGGTGGCCCAAGGACGTGTGAAGACCGGCTGCTGTTGACGTTGGAGCAGCTTGAACTGAGTGTAATGGTGGAGCGCGCGGTAGGCGGTGAGCCGGCGGGGCTGGAGGGGCGTTTATGGCGTCTGGGGCGTTCGCTTTGGCGCCTGGACGAAGTCGACCGGCTTGCCGTGCGCCATATCGAGCGCCTGCGTGCGCAGCGTACGGTCGGCGTGTATGAGGTCGAGACGCGGCTATATTACCGGCTCAAGCTGAGTGGCCCCCTGGACCTGCCCCTTGAGGACGATGAGATGCACTACCCAGGGTTTGCCCATGTCACCAGCAGCGACCTGCTGCGTGCTCGCGACCAGATACTGGCAAACGAAACACCTGAGCAAGTGATCGGCTCCCTGGCGCAGCGGCCGTTCTGGGAGGTCCATGCCCGCGAGCGCCACCCGGCGCGCTTCGAGCACGTACTGCAACCGCTCAATGTTCGGATGGAGAGCCTCGAAGGACAGGTAAGCCAGGGGCAGATCGACGACTGGACCTTCGCCCTGCGTTGCAAGGCCCTCAAGTACGAATACGAGCAGGCCGAGCGACGCTTGCTGCTAACCCTGGCGCAGGAGCTGCACAGCAGGCTTTGAGCCTGCGCAGCAGCGCCGCATCACGCGGCGTTGCCCTGGGCAAGCCCAACTCGGGTTTGTTGCAGGTAGTTTTCCAGGGCCAGGCGTTCTGCTGCATGAGTGAACAGGCCCAATTTGGTGCGGCGCCACAGGATGTCGTCGGCGGTCGTCGCCCACTCAGCCTCGCAAAGGTAGTCGACTTCGCGAGCGAATAGCCCACCGCCAATGGCCTGGCCGAGGTCATCCGGGCCAGTCACGCCGTCGAGCAGTTGCCAGACACGGTTGCCATAGGTGTTCGCCCAGCGTTTGGCGATATCCACCGGCAGCCAGCCATGGCGGGCCAACAGTTGCTCCAGCAGCGCTTGTGCGGTGGTCATGTGTTCGCCACCCGGCAGGGGCGCGGTGGCCGTCCAGCTGCCGCGCATCTGGCTGAAGAAGGGCTTGAGCTCGGCCATCGCCGATTCGGCCAGCTTGCGGTAGGTAGTCAGTTTGCCGCCGAATACTGACAGCAGCGGGGCCTGACCGACCTCTGCCGACAGCGCCAGCGTGTAGTCGCGGGTGACGGCCGACGGGTTGTCCGACTCGTCGTTGCACAGCGGACGTACCCCGGAATAGGTGTTGAGGATGTCGGCCTGGCTCAGCTGATGGTTGAAATGGGCGTTGACCACGTTGAGCAGGTACTGGGTTTCCTGGTCGGTAATGGCGACTTTCGCCGGGTCGCCGCTGTACTCCCGGTCGGTGGTGCCGATCAGGGTAAAGCGCTCCAGGTAAGGTATGCAGAAGACAATGCGCTGGTCTTCGTTCTGCAGGATATAGGCGTGTTCGCCTTCATACAGGCGCGGCACGATCAGGTGGCTGCCCTGGATCAGGCGAATGCCATAGGGCGCATCGAGCTTGAGGTCGTCCTTGATGAAACTGGCCACCCAAGGGCCGGCAGCATTGACCAGGGCGCGTGCCCGAATGCGCTGTTGCTTGCCGTCGGCATGCAGCAGGTCTACCTGCCACAGGCCATCTACACGCTCGGCGCGCAGGCAGCGGGTGCGGGTCAGAATGTGAGCGCCGTGTTCACGGGCAGCCATGGCATTGAGCACCACCAGGCGGGCATCGTCGACTGCACAGTCGGCGTACTCGAAACCGCGGGTGATCTGCGGTTTGAGCGGGTAGCCCGGGCCAAAGCGCAGGCTGCGCGAGGCGCCCAGGCGCTTGCGCTTGCCCAGGTGGTCATACAGGAACAGGCCAGCGCGGATCATCCAGGCCGGGCGCAGGTGCGGGCGGTGTGGCAGCACGAAACGCATGGGCTTGACGATGTGTGGCGCCTTGGCCAGCAGCACTTCACGTTCAGCCAGCGCTTCGCGTACCAGGCGAAACTCGTAGTGCTCAAGGTAGCGCAGGCCGCCGTGGATCAGTTTGCTGCTGGCCGATGAGGTGTGCTGGGCCAGGTCGTCCCTTTCGCACAGGAACACCTTGAGGCCCCGGCCAGCGGCATCGGCGGCAATGCCGACACCATTGATGCCACCGCCGATTACGGCAATGTCGTAGCAGTCGGCGAGTGCTGGCTGGGACGAAACGGGCTGGGACACGGGCAAGGCCTCCTGAAACTGTTCATATCGAATATGAACATTAATGTTCGTTTCCGAAAATACTAGCGCAACAGGAGGGCGCTTGCCAGTCAGTTTTCATAGAAAAAACTGATCACATGGCAAGTAAATGAACATTAACGAAAATGCGCTTGAACCCTTCGCGCACCGAGCCGCCCGCAGATCGCGCAGCGCTCGATCTGAGGGCGTTACAGCCCGACGGCCGGTGGGGCGTTTACACCACTTCGATGCGGATCTTGTACTGGTTGAGCAGTTGAGTCAGGGCGGGGGCGGGGGCCTGGTCGGTCACCAGGCAATCCACCAGGCTGATCGAACCCAGGCGCACCATGGCGTTGCGCCCGAACTTGCTGGAGTCGGCGGCGAGGATGACCTGGCGGGCATTGGTGATGATGGCCTGGGATACCCGCACTTCCTGGTAGTCGAAGTCGAGCAGGCTGCCGTCCTCGTCAATGCCACTGATCCCTACCAGGGCGAAATCGACCTTGAACTGGTTGATGAAATCGACGCTGGCCTGGCCGACCACGCCGCCATCGCGGCGCACCGTGCCGCCTGCCACCAGCACCTCGAAATCATCCTTGGCCGCGAGAATGGCGGCCACATGCAGGTTGTTGGTGATGACTTTCAGGTGGTTGTGATTGAGCAGGGCCCGGGCGATGGATTCGGTGGTGGTACCTATGTTGATGAACACCGAGGCATGGTCGGGTATTTGCCTGGCCACGGCCTCGGCGATGCGTTGCTTCTCGTCGCGCATCTGGTCGGCACGCATGGCGTAGGCGGTATTTTCGACGCTCGAATCGTAAGCGGCACCCCCGTGGTAGCGGCGCAGCAGGTTGAGTTCGGCTAACTGGTTGATGTCACGGCGGATGGTTTGTGGCGTCACGACGAACAGCTGCGCCATTTCCTCGATACTGACATAACCGCGCTCTCGCACCAGTTCTAGGATTTGTTGTTGGCGTGGGGGCAGATTCATGGGCGGTCCTTTGGGGCTGCCGGACAAATTCTGCAATGATGCCGTAGGACGGAGACTACGGCCAGTGGGCTATGACGCATCGGCCCGGGCTGCGAACCGCGATCCGCGATCCCATGGCGGGACCGCGGCATCGCTGAGGGTGCCTCAGGCGTCGTGATCTTCCCAATCGCGGGTGCGATCGACGGCCTTCTTCCAGCCGGCATACAGCTTTTCTTTCTGCGCTTCATCCAGTTGCGGGCTGAACTCGCGTTCGATGATGGCCTTGTCGCGCAACTCGTCCAGGCCGCACCAGAAGCCACAGGCCAGGCCCGCCAGGTATGCTGCGCCGAGGGCTGTGGTTTCACGCATCTTCGGGCGTTCCACGCAGGTGCCGAGGATGTCTGCCTGGAACTGCATGAGGAAGTTGTTGGCCACTGCGCCACCGTCTACGCGCAGTTCGGACAGGCGCTGGCCGCAGTCCTGTTGCATGGCGTCGAGCACGTCGCGGGTCTGGTAGGCGATCGACTCGAGGGCTGCACGAATGATGTGGTCCACCTTCACGCCGCGGGTCAGGCCAAACAGCGCGCCACGGGCATAGGGATCCCAGTACGGTGCACCCAGGCCGGTAAACGCCGGCACCAGGTACACGCCATTGCTGTCCTTGACCTTGCTGGCGAAGTACTCGGTATCCAGTGCGTCGTTGACGATCTTCAGCTCGTCACGCAGCCACTGCACGGTGGAGCCGCCATTGAACACGGCGCCTTCCAATGCATAGGCCACTTCGCCCCGTGGGCCGCAGGCAATGGTGGTGAGCAGGCCATGGGAAGACTTCACGGCCTGGCTGCCGGTGTTCATCAGCAGGAAGCAGCCGGTGCCGTAGGTGTTCTTGGCCTGGCCCGGTGCCACACACATCTGGCCGAACAGGGCCGACTGCTGGTCACCGGCGATACCGGCGATGGCGATGCCGCTCTTGGTGTGGCCGTACACTTCCGACGACGGCCGCACCTTAGGCAGCATCTGCCGCGGGATGCCCAGGATCTCCAGCAGTTTGTCGTCCCACTGCAGGCTGTGGATGTTGAACATCAGCGTGCGCGAGGCATTGGTGTAGTCGGTGACATGGACCTTGCCACCGGAAAATTTCCAGATCAGCCAGGTATCGATGGTGCCGAACAGCAATTCGCCACGTTCGGCCCGTTCACGGGCGCCTTCAACGTTGTCGAGGATCCATTTCAGCTTGGTGCCGGAAAAGTACGGGTCGGTGACCAGGCCCGTGGCTTCGCGAATGTAGTCTTCATGGCCATCGCGCTTGAGCTGGGCGCAGATCTCGGTGCTGCGGCGGCACTGCCAGACGATGGCGTTGTATACCGGGCGCCCGGTCTCCTTGTCCCATACAACAGTGGTCTCGCGCTGGTTGGTGATGCCCAGCGCGGCAACCTGCGCATGGCTGATGCCCGCTTGGGCCAAGGCTTCGACCATGGTCGCGCTTTGGGTGGCGAAGATCTCCATCGGGTCGTGTTCGACCCAGCCCGCCTGCGGGTAGTGCTGGGCGAACTCGCGCTGGGAGGTACCCACCACGTTGGCGTCACGATCGAAAATGATCGCTCGCGAACTGGTGGTGCCCTGGTCCAGGGCGATGATGTAGTTCTTGTCCTGGGTGTCTGTCATGGTCGTAGGCCTTGCAAGAATAGGGGGTCAGGGCTGTGTGTGATGCCGCGATCAACTGGCTTGAGTATCGCCCTGGCGGTTGTCATTTGTCTCAGGGTGCTCGGCAGTTGCAACAGGCAGGTTGCGGGCGATCAGGCCGCGATAGGCCGCGGCGCCCACGCAGGCGCCAACGATCGGCGCGAAGATCGGCACCAGGAAGTAAGGAACGCTGCGCCCACCGGTAAAGGCAATTTCGCCCCAGCCCGCCAGGAATGTCATGAGCTTTGGACCGAAATCACGTGCCGGGTTCATCGCGAACCCGGTCAGCGGGCCCATGGCGCTGCCAATCACGGCGATCAGCAGGCCGATCAGCAGCGGCGCCACGGCGCCGCGCGGCAGGCCATTGTTGTCGTCGGTCAGGGCCATGATCACAGCCATCAGGATAGCGGTGATCACCACTTCGACCAGGAAGGCCTGGCCGGTGGAGAGCGAGGGGTGCGGGTAAGTGGAGAACACCGACGCCAGCTCCAGGCTGGCTTCGCTTCCGCGTAGCATGGCGTGCGCCTGTTCGAAATCGAAGAACAGGTTGCTGTACAGGGTGTAGACCAGTGCTGCACCACAGAATGCGCCGCACACCTGGGCCAGCATGTAGAAGGGCAGCTTGCGCTTGTCGAAACCGGCGAACAGGGTGAGGGCGATGCTCACGGCCGGGTTCAGGTGCGCGCCGGAAATGCCGGCGGTGAGGTAGATGGCCATGCTTACCCCGACACCCCAGATGATACTGATTTCCCACAGGCCGAAGCTGGCGCCCGCGACTTTGAGGGCGGCAACGCAGCCGGTGCCGAAGAATATCAGCAAGCCCGTGCCGAGAAATTCGGCCAGGCATTGGCTGGACAGTGTGGGCTGGCGTAGAGCAGTCGTCATGTATGACCTCGTTGTTTTTGTTGTGAGGCGCTTGGCGCTCGACAGCAAAGCTCGGTGTCCATCCCCATTGACACCGAGCAGGGAAGTGCACCTTTAACGTGCACCACGTATTCAGAAACGAAAAAATATAGACAAGAAACGCTGATGTCAAAGGTCGAAAGTGAACGACCAGTCACGAAATGGCCGCTAAAATCGGTTTCGGATGCCCGTGCCAGAGCTGCGCGATTGCGGTGCGCTGGCTGCCATGTGGGAATTGTCCTAAAGTAGCCGCCGAGCCGTCCCAGACCGGAGCCCCAGCATGACCCCCGCCCTAGACCTGTTGAAGAAGCATCGTGCCGAGCATCGCGTGCACAGTTACGAACACGACCCCAAGTCGGCGTCGTATGGGCTGGAGGCGGCAGAGAAGCTTGGGCTGGACCCGCAGCAGGTATTCAAGACGTTGCTGGCGAGCAGCGAGAAAGGCGAGTTGCTGGTGGCGGTGGTGCCAGTGGGAGGCACCCTGGACCTCAAGGCCCTGGCCCATGCTGCCGGGGTGAAGAAGTGCGAGATGGCCGACCCGGCGGCGGCGCAGCGCGCTACGGGCTACCTGGTGGGTGGAATCAGCCCGCTGGGGCAAAAGAAACGCTTGCGCACCTTCATCGATGATTCGGCGCAGAACTTTGCAACCATCCATGTCAGTGCCGGACGGCGAGGGCTCGAGGTGGAGTTGGCGGCCGCAGTGCTGGCCGAGCATACCCAGGGCAAATTTGCCGGCATTGGCAGAGGCTGAGAAGCTGGGGCTGCCGTGCAGCCCCAGCACCCTGTATCAGGTCGCCGAGCTGTAGCGACGAACCCCATTCTCAAGGGGCGACAACTGCGCCGCAACGCTACCGGGTGCCGGGAACAGCACCAGGTGGTCGGCCTTTACCGCAATGCCGACATCGTCACCTACCTGCTGATCGTCATGGCTGGGGAATATCGCTTCCAGCTGGCTGCCGGTCGGCAACTGCAGGCGGTACAGGGTCGAGGCGCCGAGGAAGCTCTTGCCGACTATTCTGGCCTGCAGGGGGCTGCCTGGTGCATGCACGATATCGTCCGGGCGTAGCAGCACATCCACCGAGCTGCCCGCGGCCATGATGTAGGCGCGGTTACCCCGCAACTCGCCCAGTTCGGTGCTGACCGCTTCGTGGCTGACCATCTGGCCACGAATGAAATAGCCCTGGCCGATGAAGCTGGCAACGAACGGTGTCTGTGGCTCGTGGTACAGATTGTAGGGTGTGTCCCACTGTTCCAGGCGGCCCTCCTTGAACACCCCGACCTGGTCGCTGACGGCAAACGCTTCCTCCTGGTCATGGGTCACCAGAACGGCACTGGTGCCGCGGCTTTTGAGAATGTCACGCACCTCATGGCTCAGCCGCCGGCGCAGTTCCACGTCGAGGTTGGAGAACGGCTCGTCGAGCAGTAGCAGCTGTGGCTCGGGGGCCAGTGCACGGGCCAGCGCTACCCGCTGCTGCTGGCCGCCAGACAGCTCATGCGGGTAACGCCCGCCCAGGCCAGCCAGCTTGACCAGCTCGAGCATTTCTTCGATGACTGCCGCCTGGCGGGGGTGCTTGGCAATGCCGAAGGCTATGTTCTGCGCCACGGTCAGGTGCGGGAACAGCGCGTAGTCCTGGAATACCATGCCGATGCGGCGCTTTTCCGGCGCCAGGGTGAAACCGGCTCGGGAAATTACCTCGCCCGCCAGCTGGACCTCGCCGTCGTGCACCGGCTCGAAGCCGGCGATGGCGCGCAGGGTGGTGGTTTTGCCGCAACCCGATGAACCCAGCAGGCAACCGATGTCGCCTGCGTTCAGGTGCAGGTTGAGGTTCTGGACGATGCGCTGGTCGCCGTAGCCGCAGGCGAGGTTGCGCAGGTTGAGCAGTAAGGGTTGACTCATGCGTGGTGGTAAGCCGGTTCGACAAGGAATTCGAGGAGGGCCTTCTGTGCATGCAGGCGATTTTCAGCCTGGTCCCAGGCGACGGACCGCGGGTCGTCGAGCAGGTCATGGCTGATTTCCTCGCCACGGTGGGCAGGCAGGCAGTGCATGAACAGGGCGTCGGGTGCCGCCAGGTCGAGCAGTTCGCGGGTGACCTGGTAAGGCGCAAAGTGCGCCAGGCGCCGTGCAGTTTCCTCCTCCTGGCCCATGGAAGTCCAGACGTCCGTGGTCACCAGGTGGGCACCGCTTACGGCTTGCTTGGGGTCGCGCACGATTTGCACGTGGTCACCGCCAATGGCCATGAAGCGTGGGTCAGGCTCGTAACCTTCCGGGCAAGCGATACGCAACTGGAAGTCAAACTGCCTGGCGGCCTCGATGTAGGAGTTGCACATGTTGAAGCCGTCGCCGATCCAGGCCACGGTCTTGCCTTGAATGGTGCCGCGGTGTTCGAGGAAGGTTTGCATGTCGGCCAGCAACTGGCACGGGTGCGACTCGTCGGACAGCGCGTTGATCACCGGCACGCGCGAGTTGGCGGCGAATTCGGTGAGGGTGCTGTGGGCATGGGTGCGGATCATGACCACGTCGAGCATGCTCGACAACACGATGGCGCTGTCGCCAATCGGCTCGCCACGGCCCAGCTGGGTATCGCGCGGCGACAGGAAAATGGCCTGACCGCCGAGTTGGATCATGCCAGCTTCGAACGACACACGGGTACGGGTCGAGGACTTCTCGAAAATCATGCCCAGCACGCGGTTTTTCAGCGGCTCGAACAGCACGCCTCGTTTGCGCAGGTCCTTCAGCTCGATGCCGCGGCGGATCACCCCGAGCAATTCGTCGGTGGTGAAGTCCAGCAGGGAGAGAAAGTGCCTAGCGCTCATGATTGACTACCTTATCTGCAACAGTATGCAGGTCGACCGTATGGTTTTTTTGACAACGGGAGTGACCTGCGGCGTAAGCCGCACGGGGGCGGACGAAAAAGGGAAAGGCGCAATACTATAAGTAAATGTCGCCTAAAGCCAAGAGGGGAAACAGCAGCCCGCCTGCAAAGAAGTTGCAAGGCGTGTCTCTACCCATTGGGCTGTGCTGTTTTTTATTTGCTACAGCAGGTTGTACACGGCTTGCTGGCAATTTGGCAAATGGCTGTCGCAAATCGTGCCACTGATGTCGGTGGATTCACGCGGCGAAGCGCGCTGGCCGGGGTAGGGTGCGGGGCGCATAGTTTCAGCTCGTTCACTACCCAACAACAAGGCAGAGGCGGCCATGACCAAGACCCTGCATCACCGTGCGTGTCACCTGTGCGAAGCGATCTGCGGGCTCAACATCGAAATCAGCCATGACGACGCGGGGCGGGCGCAGATCAGCTCGATCAAGGGCGACCCCCACGACCCGTTCAGCCGCGGCCATGTCTGCCCCAAGGCGGTAGCGTTGCAGGATATTCAGAATGACCCGGACCGTTTGCGCCAGCCCCATAAACGGGTAGGGGAGCACTGGCAGGCGATTGAGTGGGATGAAGCGTTTACCCTGGCCGCCGACAGGCTGTGGGCGATCCAGCAGGCCCATGGGCGCAATGCCGTGGCCGTGTACCAGGGCAATCCCAGCGTGCACAACTACGGGTTGATGACCCACAGCAACTATTTCCTCGGCCTGCTGAAAACCCGCAACCGTTTCTCTGCCACATCGGTGGACCAGTTGCCGCAGCACCTGGTCAGCCACCTGATGTACGGGCATGGCTTGCTATTGCCGATCCCGGATATCGACCATACCGATTTCATGTTGATTCTCGGCGGCAACCCGCTGGCCTCCAACGGCAGCATCATGACTGTGCCCGACGTGGAGAAGCGGCTCAAGGCCCTGCGCGCGCGCGGTGGGCGCCTGGTGGTGGTGGACCCGCGGCGCAGCGAAACGGCGGCCATGGCCGACCGCCATCTGTTCATTCGCCCCGGGGGCGATGCGGCGCTGTTGTGCGGCGTGCTCGGCACGCTGTTCGACGAGGGCCTGACGCGGCGCTCGCACGTGCCGGTCAATGGTCTGCAGCAGGTTCGTGCGGCACTGGCGCCTCTCAGCGCCGAGGCCATGAGCGCGCTGTGTGGCATCGAGGCGGCCGAGATCCGGCAGTTGGCACGGGATTTCGCCGCCGCCGACAAGGCGGTGTGCTATGGGCGCATGGGCGTGTCGACGCAAACCTTCGGCACCCTGTGCCATTGGCTGGTGCAACTGATCAACCTGGTGACCGGCAACCTCGACCGTGCCGGTGGGGCGTTGTGTACGGAGCCGGCCGTGGACCTGGTCGCAACCACCTCGGGTGGGCATTTCAATGCCTGGCAAAGCCGGGTATCGGGGTTGCCCGAATACGGCGGTGAGCTGCCGGTGGCGGCCCTCGCCGAAGAAATGCTGACGCCCGGCGAGGGGCAGGTGCATGCCCTGGTGACGGTGGCCGGCAACCCTGTGCTGTCCACGCCCAACGGCCGCCAGCTGGACGCTGCGCTGGAGGGGTTGCAGTTCATGCTCAGCATCGACCTCTACATCAACGAGACCACACGCCATGCCGACTTGATCCTGCCCTCGACCTCGGCGTTGGAAAATGATCACTACGACAGCACATTCAACCTGTTGGCCGTGCGCAACATCACGCGCTTCAACCGGGCGATCCTGGCCAAGCCGCAGGGCGCCTTGCATGACTGGGAAATCTTCGTCGGGCTGGCGCAGGCCTATGCCAGGCGTGCCGGGCTGGAGATCAAGCCAACCGTGGCGCCCGCACAGATGATCGACCTGGCCCTGCGCAAAGGCCGCTACGGCGAGGCAACCGCCTGGCAGCTTTCCCTGGCCAAGCTCGATGAGCACCCGCATGGCCTGGACCTTGGCCCGTTGCGCGCCAACCTCGAGGCGCGCCTGGCCACTGCCAGCAAGGCGATCGAAGCGGCGCCCCAGGTGCTGCTGGACGATTTGCAGCGGCTGGCCCGGCAAGCACCGCCAGCGCCGAACGAATTGTTGTTGATCGGGCGCCGCCACGTGCGCAGCAACAACTCATGGATGCACAACTTTCATCGGCTGGTCAAAGGCAAGCCCCGGCACCAGTTGTTGATGCACCCCCACGATCTGCAGCAGCGGCAACTGCAGGATGGCCAGCGGGTGCGGATTCGCTCGCGCACCGGTGCCCTGGAAGTCGAGGTACTGGCTTGCGAGGACATGATGCCCGGTGTGGTCAGCTTGCCCCATGGGTTCGGTCATGGCCGACAGGGCGTACACCTGCAGGTCGCCCAGGCGCAGCCTGGCGTGAGTGCCAATGACCTTACCGACGAGCGCTTGCGTGACCCGGTGTCGGGCAATGCGGCGCTCAATGGCGTACCCGTGCAGGTCGAGGCCGCTTGAGCGATGGCAAGGCCGAGCATGCTGCTCGGCTTTCCGTTACAATGCCTCACCGTGCCGACGATTGCGTCGGAAAGTTCAGCTGAGGTGCTAGATGGATATCATCGATACGATCAAAGAGCAGATTGCCAACAACACCATTCTGCTTTACATGAAAGGTTCGCCGAATGCCCCGCAGTGCGGGTTCTCGGCCAAGGCATCGCAGGCTGTGATGGGGTGTGGCGAGAAGTTCGCCTACGTCGACATCCTGCAGAACCCGGAAATCCGCGCCAACCTGCCAAAGTACGCCAACTGGCCGACTTTCCCGCAGCTGTGGGTGGCCGGTGAGCTGGTCGGCGGTAGCGACATCATGCTGGAAATGTTCGAAAAGGGTGAGCTGCAGGCCCTGATCAAGGACGCCGCCGCCAAGGCCAAAGCTGCCGAAGCCTGATTTCGGCAAGCATGAAAAAACCCGCTGATCGCGGGTTTTTTTATGCAGCGGGTAATTACTCTTCGCCCATCTGCGATTGCAGGTAGTTTTCGATACCGATCTTGTCGATCAGCCCCAGCTGGGTTTCCAGCCAGTCGATATGTTCTTCCTCGGACTCGAGGATATCTTCCAGCATGTCACGCGAGCCGAAGTCACCCGCGGTTTCGCAGTGGGCGATGGCGGCTTTGAGATCGGCCAGGCCCTTGTGTTCGAGCTTAAGGTCGCACTCGAGCATTTCCTTGGTGTGCTCGCCGATCAACAGCTTGCCCAGGTCCTGAACGTTAGGGATGCCTTCGAGGAAGAGAATACGCTTGATCAACTTGTCAGCGTGCTTCATCTCGTCGATCGATTCCTTGTACTCGTGCTTGCCGAGTTTGTTCAGGCCCCAATCTTCGTACATGCGTGCGTGCAGGAAATACTGGTTGATCGCGACCAGCTCGTTTCCGAGGATCTTGTTGAGATGCTGGATGACGCTTACGTCGCCTTTCATTTGGGTTCCTGCCCTGTAGAAGTGTGCCAATAGCAGGAAGTTTGAGCCCGATGCGCAAGTGTGTCAAACCTAAGTGATTGAATAATAAATGAAAATTAGTAGGAATAAGAATGTTTGTGAACCGCGTTGGTGGCCTAACTTATTGATATGTAGGCATAAAAAAACCGGACACTAGGTCCGGTTCTTGGAAATTCTGGTTTCAGGCGGTGGTGAATTCTACCGGGTAGGGCAGCGCGGCCTGGCTGACCTGCAGCTCGGTCAGGGTCTCGCGAACTACTTGCTTGGCCAGGCAGGCACATTTGCCACACTGGCTGGCGACATTGGTCGCGGCTCGCACATCCTTGTAACTGCAGCATCCTTCATAGATCGCGTCGCGGATCTGTCCGTCAGTAACGCCGACACAAAGACACACATACATAAGGGCTGACCATCGCTGGTTGAGTCGATGGGTTGGAGCTTAATGTTAATGAGAATGCTTGTCAAAGCACTTTCTGCAAGGCCTGTGCTTGAGCGACCGGCGGTTGCCTGCTCGTTGGATTCGGCCTGTCATCAGAAGCCGTGTATGATGGTCGCCTTTGTTGGATGTCGGGCAGGCCCGTCTGGCCCGGCAAACGGTTCTACACCCTCATCAGGAGATTACAATGAGCGTACTCGTTGGTAAGAAAGCCCCCGATTTCACCGTACCGGCCGTGCTGGGCAATGGCGAGATCGTCGACAGCTTCAACCTGGCTTCGGCCATCAAGGGCAAGTACGGCCTGGTGTTCTTCTACCCGCTGGACTTCACCTTCGTCTGCCCGTCCGAGCTGATCGCCCTGGACCACCGCATCCCTGATTTCCAGGCGCGCAACGTGGAAGTGATCGGCGTGTCCATCGACTCGCACTTCACTCACAACGCCTGGCGCAACACCCCGGTCAACAACGGCGGCATCGGCCAGGTGAAGTACACCCTGGCTGCCGACATGACCCACGAAATCTGCAAAGCCTACGACGTTGAGTCCGAAGGTGGCGTGGCCTTCCGTGGTGCCTTCCTGATCGACACCAACGGTGTTGTTCGTTCGCAGATCGTCAACGACCTGCCACTGGGCCGTAACATGGACGAACTGCTGCGCCTGGTCGACGCCCTGCAATTCCACGAAGAGCACGGCGAAGTCTGCCCGGCCAACTGGAAAAAAGGCGACAAAGGCATGAATGCTTCGCCAGAAGGCGTAGCCGCCTACCTGAGCGAGAACGCCGGCAAGCTGTAATTGCGGCGCGCATGAAAAACCGGCCCTGGTGGCCGGTTTTTTTGTGCCTGGGTGGTGGCTGCGGGCTTGTGTTGCGAAAGGGCCGCCAGGCGGCCCCCAGGTCAATCGTTGAAGTCGCGCCAGCCGCCCAGGTCCTTCCAGCGGTTGACGATGCCGCAGAACAGCTCCGCCGTTTTCTCGGTGTCGTACCGCGCCGAGTGCGCTTCACGCCCATCGAAGTCGATGTCGGCGCTTTGGCAAGCCCGCGCCAGTACGGTCTGGCCATAGGCCAGGCCGGCCAGGGTGGCCGTGTCGAAGCTGGAAAACGGGTGGAACGGGTTACGCTTCACGTCATTGCGCGCCACGGCCGCGTTGAGGAAGCCGAGGTCGAAGCTGCTGTTATGGCCGACCAGAATCGCCCGCTTGCAGCCATTGGCCTTCAGGGCCTTGCGCACACCGCGGAAAATATCGGTCAGCGCGGTTTCCTCGCTGACAGCCATGCGCAGCGGGTGGTCGAGCTTGATGCCGGTGAACTCCAGCGCGGCCGCCTCGATGTTCGCGCCTTCGAACGGCTCCACCCGGTGAAAGTACGTGTGCTCGGGGAACAGGAAGCCTTTCTCGTCCATGCCGATGGTCACTGCAGCAATTTCCAGCAAGGCATCGGTGGCGCTGTTGAAGCCGCCCGTTTCCACGTCCACTACAACCGGCAGGTAACCGCGGAAGCGCTCGGCCATTGGATGGCGCGACCCGCTGTTGCCTTGGCTTTCCAGGTCGTCTTCGTAGAGGTCTTCGCTCACGCGTTTTCCTCCAGCAGGCGCCAGCGCAATTTCTCGCCAGCGCGCAGCGGCACCACGGTTTGCTCGCCGAATGGCAGGCTCTGCGGGGCGGTCCATTCTTCGCGGACCAGGGTGATGGTGTCGGTATTCGCCGGCAGGCCATAGAAAGCTGGGCCGTGCAGGCTGGCGAAACCTTCCAGCTTGTCCAGCGCGTTGCGTTGCTCGAACGCTTCGGCGTACAGCTCGATAGCCGCGTAGGCGGTGTAGCAGCCGGCGCAGCCGCAAGCCGCTTCCTTGGCGTGACGGGCGTGCGGGGCCGAGTCGGTACCGAGGAAGAACTTCGGGTTGCCGCTGATGGCTGCATCCAGCAGGGCCACCTGGTGGGTGTTGCGCTTGAGGATCGGCAGGCAGTAGAAGTGCGGGCGAATGCCACCGACCAGCATGTGGTTGCGGTTGTACAGCAGGTGTTGCGCGGTGATGGTCGCGCCAACATTGGCCGGTGCTTCGGTGACGAACTGCGCGGCATCGCTGGTGGTAATGTGTTCGAACACCACTTTCAAGGCCGGGAAGCGCTCGACCAGGCGGCGCATGTGCTCGTCGATGAAGCGCTTCTCGCGGTCGAACACGTCGATTTCGCTGCGGGTCACTTCGCCGTGCACCAGCAGCGGCATGCCGACCTCCGCCAATGCCTCGATGGCCGGGAAGATATTGTCGATGCTGGTCACGCCCGAGTCGGAATTGGTGGTGGCGCCCGCCGGGTACAGCTTGGCGGCATACACGATACCGCTGGCCTTGGCGGCACGCACATCTTCGGGGCTGGTACGGTCGGTGAGGTACAGGACCATCAGCGGCTCGAAGCGGCTGCCTGCCGGGCGGGCAGCGAGGATGCGTTCACGGTAGGCACCGGCCTCGGCGGCGTTGCGCACCGGCGGAACCAGGTTGGGCATGATGATGGCGCGGGCGAAAGTACGCGCCACATCGCCAACGGTGTGGGGCAGGACGGCACCATCACGCAGATGGATGTGCCAGTCGTCGGGGCGCAGGAGGGTCAGGCGATCGGACATTGGGGATTCCAGGCGGGTCGAACTCAAGCCCCAATGCTACCGGAAAACCCTGGGCCGAGCACGGCTATCAAGTTTTCCGGTTGGCGTCCGATAGCCTGCAGGTAAGCCGTTGAAATTGTGGAGCCGCCCGTGCGCCAGCGTTACCTGACCCTGTTGACCCTGTTCGCCAGCCTGCCGGCTGCCGCGCTGACTTTTCAGACGCGCATGGAGAACATTGCCTGGAAGGTCGAGGGTGACCCGTTCGAGTGCCGGCTGATCCAGCCGATCGATGGCTTTGGCAGTGGTGAGTTCGTACGCCGGGCGGGCGAGCAGGCAGTGTTCCAACTGCGCTCGGCCAGCAACATACTGGGGGCCGGCACTGCCAGCCTGCTGGCGGCGGCGGCGCCGTGGCAACCCGGTCGTGGTGATATCAACCTGGGTAGCGTGCGCATGGCCCGTACCGGCGTGTTGTTCAGTTCGTCGCAAGGCCAGGCCAGCCGCCTGATCAATGGCTTGCTCGACGGGCGCAGCACGGTGGTGCGCAGCTTTGCGGGCGAAGCTGGCCGGCCCATGGAAGTGCGGGTACTGCCGGTGAGCTTTGCCAAGGCCTACAGCGATTACCAGGTGTGTGCCGCCAAGCTGCTCCCCATGAACTACGACCAGGTGCGCCAGACCCAGGTCGGTTTCCCGGGCGGCGGCATCGAACTGGATGACGCGGCCAAGGCCAGGCTGGATGTGATTCTCGAATACATGAAGGCCGACCCTTCGGTGAACCATGTCGAGCTCAACGGTCACTCCGACAACAGCGGTAATCGCCTGACCAACCGCGACCTGTCACGCCGCCGGGCGCTGGCGGTGGCGGACTACTTCAAGGCTCATGGCATCAAGGATGAGCAGATCACCGTACGCTTCCACGGCGAGCGCTACCCGGTGGCCAAGAACAACACTGCAGCCAACCGGGCGCGGAATCGGCGGGTGAACATCGAGCTGGACCGGGTGGTGGTGCCTGAAAAACCGGTGGAGAAACCGACCGAGCAAGCCCCCCCTGCTGCTGCTGCTGCGCCGGCCAGGCAACCTTGAGGTTGGACAGCCGCGCGCACCGCAGGCCCTTGACTTGCCTGCCTCACTACCGTCCGTCGCCCCTGTGAAAGTTCTTGTCGCTTTGTCGTCAGAAGCTGTCGCGCCACTGTAAATTTATCGTTAACGCCGTTAGAATCGGTCCTTTTCCGTACAACCCCGTGGAGTGATGGCATGGCGGACGTAAAAAAGGTCGTACTGGCGTATTCCGGCGGCCTTGATACTTCGGTGATTCTCAAGTGGCTGCAGGATACCTACAACTGCGAAGTGGTGACTTTCACCGCTGACCTGGGTCAGGGCGAAGAGGTCGAACCGGCCCGCGCCAAGGCTCAGGCAATGGGTGTTAAAGAGATCTACATCGACGACCTGCGCGAAGAGTTCGTGCGTGATTTCGTGTTCCCGATGTTCCGCGCCAACACCGTCTACGAAGGTGAGTACCTGCTGGGTACTTCCATCGCCCGCCCGCTGATCGCCAAGCGCCTCATCGAAATCGCCAACGAAACCGGCGCAGACGCCATTTCCCATGGCGCTACCGGCAAGGGCAACGACCAGGTGCGTTTCGAGCTGGGTGCCTACGCGCTCAAGCCTGGCGTCAAGGTCATCGCCCCATGGCGTGAGTGGGACCTGCTGTCCCGCGAGAAGCTGATGGACTACGCCGAAAAGCACGGTATCCCAATCGAGCGCCACGGCAAGAAGAAGTCGCCGTACTCGATGGACGCCAACCTGCTGCACATCTCCTACGAAGGCGGTGTCCTGGAAGACACCTGGACCGAGCACGAAGAGGACATGTGGCGCTGGAGTGTCTCGCCTGAGAACGCCCCAGACCAGGCTACCTACATCGAACTCACCTACCGCAACGGCGACATCGTTGCCATCGAGGGTGTCGAGAAAACCCCGGCAACCGTTCTGGCCGACCTGAACCGCATCGGCGGTGCCAACGGCATCGGCCGCCTCGACATCGTCGAAAACCGTTATGTCGGTATGAAGTCGCGTGGCTGCTACGAGACGCCTGGCGGCACCATCATGCTCAAGGCCCACCGTGCCATCGAGTCGATCACCCTGGACCGTGAAGTTGCTCACCTCAAAGACGAGTTGATGCCCAAGTACGCCAGCCTGATCTACACCGGTTACTGGTGGAGCCCGGAGCGCGTGATGCTGCAGCAGATGATCGACGCTTCGCAGGTCAACGTGAACGGTGTGGTGCGGCTGAAGCTGTACAAAGGCAATGTCACCGTGGTTGGCCGTAAATCGGATGATTCGCTGTTCGATGCCAACATCGCCACCTTCGAAGAAGATGGCGGCGCCTACAACCAGGCCGACGCTGCTGGCTTCATCAAGCTCAACGCCTTGCGTATGCGCATTGCCGCCAACAAGGGCCGTTCGCTGCTCTGATTGCTGGCCTGTGCCATGAAAGAACCCGGCTGCGGCCTAATGCCTGTCGGTTAAGCGTTACTGGGGCTGCTTTGCAGCCCTTCGCGGGCACGCCCGCTCCCACACGTTTAGCGCTGAACGCAAGAGATGCGCTATCCCCTGTAGGAGCGGGCGTGCCCGCGAAGGGTCGCGAAGCGGCCCCAAATTACTTAACTGACTGGCATTAGGCTGCGGCCGGGTTTTTTGTGCCTGCTCGAAATGAAGAGTTTCAGCTGCATGGGTTCGCGGCCTCACTGCCCAGTGGGCTGATGGACAATTGCGCGCATTGGCCTTTATCCACATTGCAAAAGCGCCAGGTGCGGGGCGGCGTTGGTGGTTGCGCAAGCGCTTGCAACAGCTGCTGTTCCATCAGGCGACAGGCATCCGGGCCAGAAAACATGAAGGTGACGGGCTCGCCTGGCAACCCCTCTTGCGGCATGGCAGCGAGGGCCTCATTGCTGGGAGGGCGCGCGCTGTCCGCTGCTGCCTTATTGGGTAATGGGCTGTAGAACGACTTGTAGTTGAAGTTGAGTGTCAGGAAAAACAGCGCGGTCAGGAAGAACGGAAAGCCCACCAGGAACCAGGTATAGAGCTTCTGGCTGGACTCGCTGAGAAAGGGCAGTGTGGCCAGGGCGGAGGCTTCGATGATCCCGGCGAAGATGGCAATGATCGTCAGCGGGGCGACAGGTTGTGCTTGGGTCATGGTGGCTGCCTCCAGCGGTTTTGCCCATCTTTGCCTTACTGCGCCGGGCAACTAAAGACTGGACTGCTTCCCGGTGCGCGACAACGGGAAAAGTCCCTGATCCACGCTTCACCCCGAAGTCGGGAAGGGGTGTTTCAGCCCCTGACAGTCTGTGCTCAAAGTGCAACTGGCCACCGGGTACACGCCTGTAATCGGTAATAAGGAATTTGTTTGTTACAACCATAGTCGCGATGTGTAGGAAGTTTCCGCAACTATTGTAGGTTTTGTCTGCACATGAGTTTCGTCGGCAAATCGCCGCGCCATCGGTCGTTCTGTCAGTTATCTTGGCGTGCCAAAGCCACAACAGTGAATGAATGGATGTCGCATGAATAAAGTGCTTATCGTTGATGATCATCCGGTCATACGTCTTGCCGTGCGCATGCTGATGGAGCGGCATGGGTATGACGTCGTGGGGGAGACCGACAATGGGGTGGCTGCATTGCAGCTGACGCGGCAACACCTGCCGGACATCGTGGTGCTGGATATCGGTATACCGAAGCTGGATGGCCTGGAGGTGATTGCCCGCATGGCCAGCTTCAGCCCAGGCAGCAAGGTGCTGGTACTGACGTCGCAGGCACCCGGCAATTTTTCGATGCGCTGCATGCAGGCGGGGGCGGCGGGTTATGTATGCAAGCAACAGGAACTTACCGAGCTGTTGAGCGCAATCAAGGCAGTGCTCTCGGGCTACAGCTACTTCCCCAACCAGGCCCTGCATGCGGCCCGGGGCAGGGGCACGGGCAGCGAGGTGGACATGGTCAACCGCCTCTCGGCCCGGGAGATGACCGTGTTGCAACAGTTGGCGCGCGGGCGTTCGAACAAGGAAATTGCCGACAGCATGTACCTGAGCAACAAGACGGTCAGTACCTACAAGTCACGCCTGCTACTCAAGCTCAATGCACGGTCGCTGGTAGACCTGATCGAGTTGGCGCAACGGCAAGGCCTGAGCTGAGCACAGGCCATGAAGCCTCCGGGCAGGAGGCTTTGCCAAGGTGGGGCTACAGGTCGTAATCGAAATCGGCAAGTTGTTTCTGCAGGCGCCGTTCTTCGAGCAAGTTGTCGATGGTGCGGCGTTTGCTGAGGTTGGTTTTTGCAGATTCCACCGGGGGCTCCGCGTCATCTTCTACGGCAACAAAATCATCTTCGATCGACAGGTCGTCTTTATCGGTACTCATGAGTCGCTCCAAGCCAAGGGGCCGTTGGCCGACCTTATAACCAGAAAGCAGGCGCTGGTAAAAAAGATTTTTTCAATCGCCTGCAGTGGTTTTCAGCTATCCGCTCAATCGTCAGAAGTTTTGTGCTTGTACTCGCACAGGTCTTCGATCCTGCAACTGCCGCACCTTGGCTTGCGTGCCTGGCAAACATAGCGGCCATGGAGAATCAGCCAGTGGTGGGCGTCCAGCAGGTAGTCCTTGGGTACGAACTTGACCAGTTTCTTTTCCACTTCCAGCACAGTCTTGCCCGGCGCTATGCCCGTGCGATTGCTGACCCTGAAAATATGCGTATCGACGGCCATGGTCGGCTGGCGGAACGCCGTGTTCAGCACCACGTTCGCCGTCTTGCGGCCGACACCTGGCAGTGCCTCCAGCGCTTCACGGGTCTGGGGTACCTGGCTACCGTGACGCTCGATCAGTAAGCGGCAGGCTTCGATGACGTTCTTGGCCTTGCTGTTGTACAGCCCGATGGTCTTTATGTATTCGCTGAGGCCTTCGACGCCCAGGGCATAGATGGCCTCGGGGGTGTTGGCGACGGGGAACAGGCGCGCCGTAGCCTTGTTGACGCCGACGTCGGTCGATTGCGCGGACAGTGTCACTGCCACCAGCAATTCAAATGGCGTGGTGTAGGCCAGTTCGGTTTTCGGGTCAGGGTTGTCTTCATGCAGCCTGCGAAAAATCTCCAGGCGTTTGGCGGCGTTCATGAATCAGAGCTTTCCTTGATGGCGCGCACAGGCCGGGATTGCCCCGGCCCGCCGCAGAAGCCAACGGGGCTGCCAGGCAGCCCCCACGGTCAATTACTTGATGCGCTGGCCTGGCTTGGCGCCGCTGTCCGGGCTCAGCAGGTAGATTTCTTCACCACCAGGGCCTGCCGCCATGACCATCCCCTCGGACACGCCAAAGCGCATTTTCCGCGGTTTCAGGTTGGCGACCATCATGGTCAGGCGGCCTTCGAGCTTGGATGGGTCCGGGTAAGCCGACTTGATGCCGGAGAACACATTGCGGCGTTCGTCCCCGATGTCCAGGGTCAGCTGCAGCAGCTTGTCCGCACCCGCCACGGCTTCGGCCTTGACGATCAGTGCCACACGCAGGTCCACGGCGGCAAAGGTGTCGAACTCGATTTCTGCCGACAGCGGGTCCTTCGCCAGCTCGCCGTTGCCTGCCGGGGCCTTGGGTTCGGCGGCCAGCAGGTCTTCCTTGCTGGCGGCGACCATGGCTTCGACCTTGGCCAGCTCGATACGGCTCATCAGCGCCTTGAACGGGTTCAGCGTGTGGTTTTCCAGGCGCGACAGGTGGTCGTTCCAGGTCAGCGGGGCCACATTGAGGAAGGCCTCGGCGTCGGCAGCCAGCAGCGGCAGTACCGGCTTGAGGAAAATCACCAACTGGCGGAACAGGTTGATGCCCTGGGCGCAGATCGCCTGCACTTCGTCCTGCTTGCCCTCCTGCTTGGCCAGGGACCACGGCGCCTTGTCGGCGATCCAGGCATTGGCACGGTCGGCCAGCGCCATGATTTCGCGCATGGCGCGGCCGAAATCGCGGCCTTCGTAGGCCTCGGCAATGGACGGGGCGGCAGCCAGGAAGGCTTCGGTCAGTTCAGGCGCGGCATCACCGCTAACCATCACGCCCTGGTTACCCTTGTGGATGAAGCCGGCACAGCGGCTGGCGATGTTGACTACCTTGCCAACCAGGTCAGAGTTGACCTTCTGCACGAAGTCTTCCAGGTTCAGGTCTAGGTCGTCGACGCCGCGGCCCAGCTTGGCGGCGTAGTAATAGCGCAGGTACTCTGGCTGCAGGTGGTCGAGGTAGGTACGGGCCTTGATGAACGTACCCCGCGACTTCGACATCTTGGCGCCGTTGACGGTCAGGTAACCGTGCACGTTGACGGCGGTCGGCTTGCGGAAGCCCGCGCCTTCGAGCATGGCTGGCCAGAACAGGGCGTGGAAGTTGACGATGTCCTTGCCGATGAAATGGTACAGCTCGGCCGTGGAGCCTTCGCGCCAGAACGCATCGAAGTCCAGTTCCGGGCGGCGCGCGCAAAGGTTCTTGAAGCTGGCCATGTAGCCGATAGGCGCATCGAGCCAGACATAGAAGTATTTGCCCGGCTCACCCGGAATTTCGAAACCGAAGTACGGCGCGTCACGGGAGATGTCCCATTCCTGCAGGCCGGAGTCCAGCCATTCGGCCAGCTTGTTGGCGACTGCGTCCTGCAGCGTGCCGCTGCGGGTCCACTGTTGCAGCATGGCCTGGAAGTCGGGCAGCTTGAAGAAAAAGTGCTGCGAATCGCGCAATACCGGGGTGGCCCCGGAAATGGCCGACTTGGGGTTCTTCAGTTCGGTCGGTGCGTAGGTGGCGCCGCATTTCTCGCAGTTGTCGCCGTACTGGTCTTCGGCCGCGCACTTCGGGCAGGTGCCCTTGATGAAGCGGTCGGCCAGGAACATGCCCTTTTCCGGGTCGAAGTACTGGGTCACCGAACGGGTGGTAATGTGCCCGGCCTCACGCAGGCGCGTGTAGATGAGGCTCGACAGCTCACGGTTTTCTTCGCTGTGGGTGGAGTGGAAGTTGTCGAAGTCCACCAGGAAGTCGGCGAAGTCGCTGCTGTGTTCGGCCTGGACGTTGGCAATCAGCTGTTCCGGGGTGATGCCTTCCTTTTCCGCGCGCAGCATGATGGCCGAGCCGTGAGCGTCGTCGGCGCAGACGTAAATGCACTGGTTCCCGCGCAGCTTCTGGAAGCGTACCCACATATCCGTCTGGATGTACTCCAGCATATGGCCAAGGTGGATCGATCCATTGGCATAGGGCAGGGCGCTGGTGACGAGAATCTGGCGTGGCTCGGACATGGTGGCTCGGCTACTTATCTGGCTCGGGGTAAAAATGAGGGTGATCGGCCACTATAAAGGGCTGGTGAAGATATTTCACCCCGCAAGCGCATCTGCTGATGATTGACGGGTTAGGATAGGCGCCTGTTTTACATTCAGTTTGCCAATGGGAGTCTCCATGAGTGCCGTCACCCGTGCCGCCATCGAAGGCGTGCTTCGCCAGTACACCGACCCCTACCTGAACCAGGACCCGGTCAGCGCCGGTTGCGTGCGCGCCATCGATATCCAGGGCGGGCATGTCAGCGTGCAGTTGCAGTTGGGCTATGCCGCCGGGCTGTTCAAGAACGGCTGGGCCCAGGTGCTGCAGACCGCCATCGGCAACCTCGAGGGCGTCAGCGGCGCCCAGGTGTCGATCGACTGCGTGGTTGCCGCGCACAAGGCCCAGGCCCAGGTGCCGGCCATGGCCAACGTCAAGAACATCATCGCCGTGGCCTCGGGCAAGGGCGGCGTGGGCAAGTCGACCACCGCCGCCAACCTGGCCCTGGCGCTGGCCCGCGAGGGTGCCCGGGTGGGTATTCTGGATGCCGACATCTATGGCCCCAGCCAGGGCGTTATGTTCGGTATCGCCGAAGGCACCCGCCCGCAGATTCGCGAACAGAAGTGGTTTGTGCCGATCAAGGCGCATGGCGTGGAAGTGATGTCCATGGCGTTCCTGACCGACGACAACACGCCGATGGTCTGGCGTGGCCCGATGGTCTCGGGTGCGCTGCTGCAGTTGGTGACCCAGACTGCGTGGGACGACCTGGACTACCTGGTGATCGACATGCCCCCGGGCACCGGTGACATCCAGCTGACCCTGGCCCAGAAGGTGCCGGTGGCCGGGTCGGTGATCGTTACCACACCACAGGACTTGGCCTTGCTCGATGCCCGCAAGGGTGTGGAAATGTTCCGTAAGGTCAACATCCCGGTACTGGGCGTGGTCGAGAACATGGCCGTGCACATCTGTTCCAACTGCGGCCATGCCGAGCACCTGTTCGGCGAAGGCGGTGGCGAGAAACTGGCCAGCCAGTATGGCGTCGATCTGCTGGCCTCGCTGCCACTCTCGATGGTCATCCGCGAGCAGGCCGACAACGGCAAGCCGACCGCCATTGCCGAGCCGGAAAGCCAGATTGCCATGGTCTACCAGGAACTGGCGCGCCAGGTAGGGGCGCGGATCGTGCTGCAGGAAGCTGCAGCGCCGGCGATGCCGAGCATCACCATCAGCGAAGATTGACCTGAGAGCGAGCCGCCTGCTTTGCGGGCATGCCCGCTCCTACAAGGACTGCACAGCACTTGAAGCTGCGCGATCCCTGTGGGAGCGGGCGTGCCCGCGAAGAAGCCAGCGCCGAATTTCGACCAAGCATAAAAAACCCGCCAGAAGGCGGGTTTTTTGAAAGCTAGGAAGCTAGATCGGCTTAGGCGATCTGAACTTCTTCAGCCTGCATGCCTTTCTGGCCGCGGGTAGCGACGAAAGTAACAGCCTGGCCTTCTTTCAGGGTTTTGAAGCCGTCAGCTTGGATGGCTTTGAAGTGCACGAACAGGTCGTCGCCCGACTGAGGGGTGATGAAGCCGTAGCCTTTCTCATCGTTGAACCACTTAACAACACCGGATTGACGGTTGGACATTTTTCTGTCTCCTTGGACAATTTGATAACGGTCAGGAAACACCCTGACCGGGACTGAGCGCAAAGAGAGCAGAAAATTCAGCGATGGGCCGATCAGGATCGTGCATCAAACTAGAGATTCTCGGTGTCACGTGCAGCACAGTGGCGCCACCTTACCCCACTTTCCGCAACCTGCCAATGGTCTGAATGCGGTTTAGGCAAATTCGGATCGACGGCGGCTGCAAGCCGCGCCCGACGCGGGGTGAGGGATGGAACTTTAACCTGGGCGCCGGGACCGGTAAGATGCGCACCACGTTTTCCACCACGCAACTCTTCAGGACACCCCGCCATGAGCATCAAATCGGACAAGTGGATTCGCCGCATGGCGCAGGAACACGGCATGATCGAGCCGTTCGTCGAGCGCCAGGTGCGCGGCGAGCAGGACAGCCGGGTCATCTCTTTCGGTGTTTCCAGCTACGGCTACGACGTGCGCTGCGCCGACGAATTCAAGGTGTTCACCAACATCAACTCGGCGACCGTCGATCCGAAAAACTTCGACGCTGGCAGCTTCGTCGACATCAAGAGCGACGTGTGCATCATTCCGCCGAACTCGTTCGCCCTGGCGCGCACGGTCGAGTACTTCCGCATTCCGCGCGACGTGCTGACCATCTGCCTGGGCAAGAGCACCTACGCCCGTTGCGGCATCATCGTCAATGTCACCCCGCTGGAACCTGAGTGGGAAGGCCACGTTACCCTGGAATTCTCCAATACCACCACGCTGCCGGCAAAGATCTATGCCAACGAAGGCGTGGCGCAGATGCTGTTCCTGCAGTCTGACGAAGCGTGCGATGTGTCGTACAAGGACCGCGGCGGCAAGTACCAGGGCCAGCGCGGCGTGACCCTGCCGCGGACCTGAGCCGACGAGCGCGGGGAATTACCTGCGCTTTTGCCACTCCAACGAAGTACGCCGGTGTTCATGATGTGCATCGGTTTCGTCAGGAGCAGCCAATGAAACTCCATCCCGCAATCAGTGCCAAGCTGGCAGGTCTGCAGCCCAACCACATCGGGTTGTTGCCCTGGGCTTTGCTGGCGCATCCGTTGCCCATGCAGGCCGGGGGCGTGCCCCATCAGCCTGACCCCGATACGCCGCAGCCTGCGCAGCCAGGTGAATCCCCACCCATGGAACCGGGCGAGCCGACCTTGCCTGACGAGCCTCCCCCAGCGCCTGTAGCGTGATGCGCTGCTAAAGCGGCCAGACCCGGCCGGCGCCAGCCAGGTAGACCTGGCTGGTGGGCAGCGGCGCTATTTCCCAGCCGCCGGTGAACTCACCGAATGCGGGCAGCAGGCTCACTTGTTCGTCGATCAGAAAGCACGGCAGGCGCAGGCGTTGCCTGGCCCTGCCACGCAGGATGAAGACCGGGTGCACGTGGCCGGCCAGCACTGGCCGTTCCGGGTGAGCATGCGGTTCGTGCTGCAGGGCGAAGGGGCCCAGCAGCCAGGGTTCATCCAGCACTGTGATGCCCAGCGTTTCGGGGGGATCGCCGGCGTTGTGATCGTGGTTGCCGCGTATCAGCACGATGTGCAGGCCGGGATGGCGGTCGCGCCATGCCTGCAGACGAGCCAGCGTGGCAGGTGCGCGCGCGCTGCGCGCGTGCAGGAAGTCGCCGAGTACGATCAGCTGTTCGCAAGCGTAGTGGGCGAGCAGGTCATCCAGCCGCGCCAGGGTCGCCTCGGTGGTGCCGCGCGGCACCGGTTGGTGCAATGCGCGATAACTGGCGGCTTTGCCGATATGCACGTCGGCAACCAGCAATGCACGCTGCGCTGGCCAGTAGATGGCCTTGTCCGGGAGCAGCCATAACTCCTGGCCGCAATGTTCAATGGCCTGATGCTGTTGAGTCATTCCTTGTTCGCCGCCTGTTCCAGTTCTGCCACCATTCGCGCAATACGGTCCGCCAGCTTCTCGGTGCTCAACGTCTCGCGCATGCCCTCCACCAGCAAGGCGAACGCCAGCGGCCCCGGCCGCTTCAATGCTCGCAGGTCCAGTTGCAGGCCGGCCATCTTCAACAGTTGGCGGTGCAGGCGGTCAATTTCCAGTTCCTCGCTCAGCACCTCGTCGCGGGCCTGGCCGAGCAGCAGGTTGCCTGCATCATGTTTGCGAAACACCTCGTAGAACAGGCCACTGGAAGCCTGAATCTGCCGCATGCTTTTCTGCGCCGCCGGATAGCCGCCAAACACCAGCCCGGCAATCTGGGCAATTTCCCTGAAGCGGCGTAGCGCCATTTCACCCGCGTTGAGGCTGGCCAGCACATCCTCCAGCAGTTGCTCGGTGCCCAGCGCCTGCGGTAAGTGCGTCGCCCAGTCCACATGGCCAAGGCTGAGCAGCTCGAAGCCATAGTCATTTACGGCAATCGATACCGACAGGGGTTGCTGGCGGCTCACCCGCCAGGCAATCAGGTTAGCCAAGCCCAGGTTGGCCATGCGCCCGGCGAAGGGGTACAGGAACAGATGCCAGCCCTGGCGCGACTTGAAGGTCTCCGCCAGCAGCGTAGCCGTGGTGGGTAGAGCCGACCATTGGGCTTGCAGTGCCAGCAGCGGGCGCACGGCGCGCATTTCCGGGCCGGTAAAACGTTCGTGGGCGGCAGCGTCGAGCTGTTCGACCAGCGCATCGGCCAGCTCGCTCGACAAGGGCATGCGCCCGCCGTTCCAGCGTGCTATGGCAGCCTTGCGTGCGGTGCTGCGGCGTACGTAAGCGGTCATGTTTTCCACCCGCACCAGTTCCAGTACCCGCCCGGCAAATACCAGCGTATCGCCGGGCCTCAGGCGGGCGATGAAGGCCTCTTCGACACTGCCCAGCGTCTTGCCGCCGCCGCCCTTGCTCCAGTATTTGAGCTGCAGGCTGGCATCGCTGACGATGGTGCCGATGCCCATGCGATGGCGCCGCGCCAGGCGCTCGCTGGCCACTCGATAAACGCCGTCGGGATGGCGCTCGACGCGCTGGTAGTCGGGGTAGGCCGTCAGTGAACTGCCGCCGTGGCAGACAAAGTCCAGGGCCCACTGCCACTGGCTGTCGCGCAAGCCGGCGAACGCCCAGGTGCTGCGCACTTCGGCCAGCAACTGGTCGGCGCGAAAGCCACTGCCCAAGGCCATGCTGACCAGGTGCTGCACCAGTACGTCCATGCACAGCCGGGGGGAGAAACGCGCCTCGATGTGCCCGGCTTCCAGTGCCTGGCGAGCGGCTGCTGCCTCGACCAGCTCCAGGCTGTGGGTAGGTACGAGGGTTATCCGGGAGCGCCGCCCGGGTGCATGGCCCGAGCGGCCGGCCCGTTGCATCAGGCGTGCGATGCCCTTGGCCGAGCCGATTTGCAGCACCCGCTCCACGGGCAGAAAGTCTACCCCCAGGTCCAGGCTGGAGGTGCAGATCACCGCCTTCAGGCTGCCCTGCTTGAGGCTGCGTTCGACCCAGTCGCGGGTTTCCCGGGCCAGTGAGGCATGGTGCAAGGCGATCAGGCCGGCCCAGTCGGGGCGGCTTTCGAGCAGGGCCTGGTACCAGAGCTCGGCTTGGGCGCGGGTATTGGTGAACACCAGGCAACTGGCGCTGGCGTCGACCTCGCGGCTAACCTGGTCGAGCATTTTCAGGCCCATGTGCCCGGCCCAGGGAAACCGTTCTATGGCCCCGGGCAGCAGGGTATCGACCTGCAGTGCTTTGTCTTGCCGGCCTTGCACCAGCAGGCCGCCCTCGGGCAGCAGCACGTCCCGTGCATGCTGCAGGTTGCCCAAGGTGGCAGACAAACCCCAGGTCGGCAGGCCTGGGTGCCAGCGGCGCAGGCGGGCCAAGGCCAGCTGCAGTTGTACGCCGCGTTTGTTACCCAGCAACTCGTGCCATTCGTCGACCACTATCAAGCGCAGCGTGGCGAAATCGGCTTCGGCCTGGGCACGCGTCAGTAGCAGGGTCAGGCTTTCCGGGGTGGTGACCAGCACGCTGGGCAGGCGCCGCGCTTGCCGGGCCCGCTCGGCACTGCTGGTGTCGCCGCTGCGTACGCCGACACTCCACGGCAAACCCAGCTCATCGAGGGGCGCTTGCAGGGCGCGCGCAGTGTCGGCGGCCAGGGCACGCATGGGCGTGATCCATATCACCTGCAAGGGTGCTGCCTGGCGCCCCTGCGCCTGGGCCTTGAATGCGCGCAGTGCCGCCAGCCACACCGCGTAGGTTTTGCCGGCACCGGTGCTGGCGTGCAGCAGGCCAGACTCGCCGCGCTCTACCGCCGCCCAGACCCGGCGCTGGAACGCGAACGGTTTCCAGCCACGTTTGCTGAACCAGGCGTTGGCGAGGTCGGTGGTGGGCATGGGGCGCAGGGTCCTTCGAAGGTTGTGCTTCTACAGACCACCCGCCGGCGGCAATGGTTTTACCGGATCAATTGCCCAACAGGTAACCGCTCCGGCACACCTGCTCGCCGGCCACATGGGCGATGACCATGCCCGCGGTAGCCATGCGCCGTACGCTGCGGGCGTACAACAGACCGGCCTGGCTATTGCGCACGGCAGTGACCCGGTCGCTGAGGGGGTCGATGACTTCGGCGATCAGTTGGCCTGCCGCCAGTTGCTGGCCTGGTTTGGCGTGGTGCACCAGCAACCCACCCAGGGGTGTCGCCACCGGTTCTACGGCGGCCAGCGGTGTAGCCGGGCGCAGCAGGGCGGGGAGTGCCGGCTTGGCACCCTCGATAATGCCGGCATGGGTGAGGAAGTCGAGAATCGCCCCGCAATCCTTGCTGGCCAGTGCGTGGCTGACGTCGGCCTGCCCGCGCAACTCGACTGTGACCGAGCAACAGCCCAACGGGATAGGGAAGCGTTTGCCGAAGCGCTGCTGCAACTGCCACCAGACCAGGCTGAAGCACTCGTCGAACGACTGCCCGCCCGAATCGGTGGCCAGCAGGCTGGCCTGTGCACCCAGGTAGCGGGCCAGCGGCTCGATCTGCGGCCAGGCGTCGGGTGTGGTGTACAGGTGCTCCACCGCTTCGAAGTCGCAGTGCAGGTCCAGTATCAGGTCGGCATCGCAGGCCAGCCGTTGCAGGATCAGGCGCTGGGCCTGCAGCGGCGTACGCGCCGGGTGCGCGTCCAGCCCGCGGCGCAGGTACTCGCGGATCAGCGCAACGTTGTGGGCAGGGTCCTGGCTGAGGTGCTCTTCGATCTGGTCGCCGATGGTGTCCGACAGGTCGACGAAATTACGGTTGAAATTCTCGCCACTCTGTAGCTCGAAGCGCCCCAGTGGCGCGTCCAGCAGCACCTGCTCCAGGCCAACCGGGTTGGCCACCGGCACCAGGATGATTTCGCGCTGCAGACGGCCTTGTTGTTCCAGTTCTGCCAGGCGGCGCTTGAGGTGCCAGGCGACCAGCATGCCGGGTAGCTCGTCGGCGTGCAGCGATGCCTGGATATAGACTTTGCCACCACCGCGGGGGCCGAAGTGGAAGCTGTGCAGTTGGCGGGTGATGCCCGGAACGGGTGAGAGCAGGTCGTGTGTTGAATGGTGCATGGTGGTCCTGGCTGCGTGGCGAAAACGGTCTGCGACACGGGTCGGCACACAGATAGAAGCACAGTTTTCGGCGTTGTGCCTGCATAGGGTTTGCCGAAACTCGGTGAGGGTGGGCTGCGCGAGCGAGCCCGCCCACACCTCGGCCACCCAGCCAGCAACCTAGGCCAGCAAGGCCTGCAGCGTCGCCAGGTCGTCGGCCTCTTCCACCGGTTTGTCCAGGCGCCAGCGCAGCATGCGCGGGAAGCGCACGGCGATACCGCTCTTGTGCCGGCGGGACAGGGCGATGCCCTCGAAGCCTAGCTCGAACACCAGGGTGGGGGTCACGCTGCGCACCGGGCCGAAGGTTTCCACGGTGGTTTTGCGGATGATGCTGTCGACCTTGCGCATCTCCGCGTCGCTGAGCCCTGAGTACGCCTTGGCAAACGGCACCAGTGCCCGCCCAGGCGTGCCGGCCGGCGCGTCCCACACGGCGAAGGTGTAGTCGCTGTACAGGCTGGCCCGGCGGCCATGGCCACGTTGGGCATAAATGAGCACGGCGTCGACGCTGAAGGGGTCGACCTTCCACTTCCACCAGGTGCCCATGTCCTTGGTACGGCCCACGCCGTACAGGGCCTCACGCTGCTTGAGCATCAGGCCCTCGACGCCAAGGCTGCGGGATTGCTCGCGCTGGCGGGCAAGGTCGGCCCAGTCCGGGCCTTCGAGCAGCGGCGACAGCAGTACCGGGGCAAGCGGGTGTTCTTCCACCAGGCGTTGCAGCTGGGTGCGGCGCTCGTGCTGCGGTCGGCTACGCCAGTCTTCGCCTTGCCACTCCAGCAAGTCGTAGGCTTGCAGCACGACAGGCGCGTCGGCCAGCAGCTTCTTGCCCAAGGTTTTGCGGCCAAGGCGCTGCTGCAGCAGCGCGAATGGCTGCACGGCCAGTTCCGTCGATGACTCGCCCGGCTTCCACACCAGGATCTCGCCATCCAGCACCACCCCATCAGGCAGTGTCTGCGCCAGGCCATGCAGTTCGGGGAAACGCTCGGTGACCAGCTCTTCGCCGCGTGACCACACCCAAAGCTGGCCCTCGCGCTTGACCACCTGGGCACGGATGCCGTCCCACTTCCATTCGATCTGCCAGTCACTCGGCGGGCCGAGCAAGGCGTCGAACTGCTCGCTGGGCACCTGCAGTGGGTGGGCCAGGAAGAAGGGGTAGGGCTGGCCGCCGCGCTGACTGTGTTCATCGGCGGACTCCTCGGCGATCAGCTTGTGGTAGCTGGCGGCGCTGGGGCGGTGACTGATGTCGGTATACCCAACCAGCCGCTGGGCCACGCGTTTGGCGTCCAGCCCGGCCAGTTGCGCCAGCGCACGGGTGACCAGCAGCTTGGACACGCCCACGCGGAAGCTGCCGGTGATCAGCTTCAGGCACAGCATCAGGCTGGGGCGTTCCAGTTGCGCCCACAGCGCTGGCAAGCGTTCGCGGACCTGCTCGGGCGGCAGGCCCCGCAAAGGCAGCAGATGGTTTTCAACCCAGGCTGCCAAGCCTTCGTCATTGCCTTCTGCATGCTGCGGCAGCAGCAATGAAATGGTTTCGGCCAGGTCACCGACTGCCTGGTAGCTTTCCTCGAACAGCCAGTCCGGCAGGCCGGCCATGGCCGTTGCCAGTTCGCGCAGCAGGCGCGTCGGCACCAACTGCCGAGGGCGCCCACCGGCCAGGAAATACACCGCCCAGGCAGCATCTTCGGCGGGCGCGGTGGCGAAGTAATCACGCAGCGCTTCGAGCTTGGCATTGCTGGAAGTGGTCGCGTCCAGGCGCAGGTACAACGCAGCGAACGCTTTCATGGCGCAGGCTCGGGCGTGGCTGCATCGTCTTCGTCGCCATACTCGGTCACGAAGGCACGGGCATCCAGGCCTTGTTCGTTGAGGTAACGCACCAATACATTGACCGAGCCATGGGTCACCATCACCCGTTCGGCACCGGTCTGGCTGATGGCCCAGAGCAGGCCTGGCCAGTCGGCATGGTCGGAAAGCACAAAGCCCCGATCCACACCCCGGCGCCTGCGGGTGCCGCGCAGCAGCATCCAGCCGCTGGCGAACGCGTCGCTGTAGTCACCGAAGCGGCGCATCCAGCTGCTGCCGCCGGCTGACGGAGGCGCCAGGACCAACGCCCGGCGCAGCATGGGGTCGTTGCGCGCGATATCGCCGGCATAGCGGGTATCGGGCAGATGCACACCGGCTTCACGGTACACCCGGTTGAGCGGTTCGACGGCGCCATGCACCAGGATCGGGCCGATGCTCGCGTCCAGGCCGTGCAGAATCCGCTGGGCCTTGCCGAAGGCGTAGCAGAACAGCACGCTGGCCTTGCCCAGTTCGCAATTGGCCCGCCACCAGGCATTGATGCCGGCGAAGATCTCGCTTTGGCTTGGCCAGCGATAGATCGGCAAGCCGAAGGTCGACTCGGTGATGAAGGTGTGGCAGGGCACCGGCTCGAAGGGGGTACAGGTGCCATCAGGCTCGACCTTGTAGTCGCCGGAGGCTACCCAGACCTCGCCCTGGTACTCCAGGCGCACCTGCGCCGAACCCAGCACATGCCCGGCCGGGTGCAGGCTCAGGGTCACGCCGTGGTGCTGCAGGCGCTCACCGTAGGGCAGGGTCTGCAAATCGATGTGCTGGCCCAGGCGGCTGCGCAGGATGCCGGCGCCCGGGCTGGCGGTCAGGTAGTGGCCGTTACCGGTGCGGGCATGGTCGCCGTGGCCATGGGTGATCACGGCGCGGTCCACGGGCCGCCACGGGTCGATGTAGAAATCACCGGGTGGGCAGTACAGGCCTTCGGGGCGAGCGATGACGAGGTCCATGGCGTAGGCGCTGGTTACCGAGAGTACTTGTTAGGAGCTCGGAACCAGCTTGGGAGTTCGAACCATTTCTTCGAGGGAAAGGGTCACAGGCTTCCATGCCCGGGTACGCTACTTGCCCGGCACCAGCGTCAAGCGCTGGTTGCCATACGCTCGCGCGAAGTTCTGCTGTTGCAGCGGCAAGCTCATGAAGCGCCCTTTGAACCAGGCATCCAGCCCATCGCTGTAATGGGCGCTGGCCGGGTTGCCGGACTGGCCACTGCTGGTCAGCACCTGCAGCGGTTCGGCCTGGCCGAAGTCGACGATCATGCGCGCGGAGGCGGGCAGGCGGGTGGTGAAGTCACTGCCCCAGGCGTACGGGGTGAGCGCGAGGGTAGTGAAGTCGCCACCTGCGGCTTGCGGCGCACGGCTGAGCGCATCGCCCAAGCCATGGTAGGCCGGCGCCGGCCAGTGGTACTGGTGCAGCTTGCCCCATTGCCAGGCGCGGCGGTCGGCGCCCAGCTGCGCAGTGCCGGCATCCACGGCTGCCGCCAGGCTGCGGGCCAGAATGGCTGGCTTGTCTTCTTTCTGCGGGGTGTTGCGGTCGTCCCAGAACGGGCTGTCGTCGCGCCCCAGCAGGTGATCGGCCTGTGCCGAGAACGACAACCGCGCGTTGCTTACGAAGGCCTGCCAGGCAGGGCTGGACGCAGGGCCGAGGTCATCGAGGAAAGTCTGCCTGGCGACTTCCTGCAGGAACAGTTCATACAGCGCGGCGTCTGCCGATACCGGGCTCAGGCGACCGTCGAATGCCTTGAGCCGCGCCAATGCCTCGCGGGCCTTGTCGCGTTGTGCGCCTGGCAGGGCGTCGATTGCCTGCTTCAGCGGCTGGGCCATGCCGGGGGCGTCGAACATCTGCTTGAGCTGATTGGCCAGTAGCGTGACCTGGTCGTTCTGCAGGGCCATCAGGCTGCGGCTGTCATGGCGGCCATTGCCAGCCAGCTGGGCCAGGCGCTCGGCACGCTCAGGGTAGTACCAGGTGCTGGACAACTGCATGCCATAGCCGCGTGGCTGGCTGCGCTGGTTGGCATGGCCGATCCAGCCAGCAGTGGGGTCCTGGTCGTACGGGTGCAGCATCGGGTCGGCGTAGCCGTCCCAGTCATAGCGCCCGTCCCAACCAGGGGAGGGCAGCAGGCCCTGGCCTTCGCGGCGGTTGGGGTAGCGCCCGCTGACCTGCCAACCGATGTGCTCGGGCTCGGCGAACACGAAGTTGAGGGCGGCCGTAGTGACCTCGCGGGTGCTGTCGAAGGCGCGCTCGAGGTTGCCGGCGCGGGTCAGGTCGAAGAGCGCATCCAGGCTCCGGTCGCCCTTGAACTGCGGCAAGTTCAGGGCCAGGCCCAGGCTGGCGTTGTCGGGCTGGGCCAGCAGGGTGCCGTGGCGGGTGTCATACATCACTTCGCGCTGTGGCCGCTGGCCGCGCACGAAGAAGGTTTCGCTGCGCGCGCGGGCCGGCAACCACTTGCCATCTGCCAGGTAGCTCAGCTGGCTGCCCTGGCGGCGCAGTTGTTCCAGGAACAGGTCCTGGTTGTCGGCCATGACTGCGCTGCTGCTCCAGGCCAGTTTGCCGTTGTAGCCGGCCAACACGATCGGCAGGCCCGGCAGCGACAGGCCGGCAACCTGGTACTTGCTGGTGTGGATTTGCACCGGGCTGAGGGCCCAGGCGGCGCGGCTGTCACTGGCCAGCAGGCTTTTGCCGCTGCGGCTGCGTTGCGGGCCCAGGGCCAGGTTGGCCGAGCCTGGGCTACCGAGCAGGTCGAGGTCGGCCAGCTTCTGGCTGGCGGCCGCCAGCGCCGGCAGCCCTGGCAACTGGCTGGCCAGGTTGAGGCCCTTGAGCTTGTCGACTTCGCTTGTGGCCAAGGGCTCGTCCGGTGCACCGGGCAGCAGCCAGGCCAGTTTGTCGCTGCCGACTTTCTGCGCCAGGGTCAGGGCGCTGAGTTCTTCCTGCAGGTTCACCGACTGGCTGAACGCATACAGGCAGAAAAGCAGCGCCGAATCTTCAGGCTTCCAATATTCGGGGCGATAGCCACTGTTGGCCAAATCCGCTGGCAGCTTATCGCGGTAGCGGAACAGGTAGGCATTGACCCCGCGTGCGTACACCTCGAAAAAGCGCTTGAGCCGTGGCGATGCGTCGGCGTATTGCTGGGCGGCGCTTTGCTTGAGGTTGGCGGCGCGCATCAGGCGGTCGATGTCGAGCGCGTCGCTGCCGGCCAGTTCCGCCAGGCGGCCTTGGGCCAGCAAGCGCATGGCGACCATCTGTTCGATGCGGTCGCCGGCATGCACATAGCCCAGGCTGAAAAGGGCGTCATGGAAACTGCTGCTTTCGATCAGCGGTGCGCCCATGGCATTGCGCCGCACCGAGACGTTCTGTGCCAGGCCCTTGAGCGGCTGCACGCCGCTGGCGGGTGGCACGCTGCCCTGGTAGCCGCCGNNGGGGGGGGGGGGCCCGCTGCCCGGGTGGCCGCCGGTCTGGCAGCCGGCCAGCCCAAGCAGGCCGAGCAGCGTGGCAGCGGTGGTGAACCGCGGGCGGAAATGAGGAAAGGCGGCGGCGGCCATGGCAAGGGCTCCTGCAGGGCGAGGCGAGTTTGCAAAGGCGCTAAGGTAGTGAGCGCGCAGGCGCCATGCAAGGTCCCAGGTCGGTTTATTTGCCGGTGGCGGGTCAAACCTCGAAGTGCCCTGCCAGGGCATCGGAAAAATGCGTGCAATTGATGCGGGCGTAACGCCGGTAATCACGGCTGACAGCGAACGCCGAGCCGGGCATCAGCAGGATCTTGTGTTGTTCCAGCTTGCGCATCAACGGCTGCAGGTCAGGCAGTTGCGGGTGGTAGACCCAGAGGAACATGCCACCCTGCGGCGCGATCTCGAACTGCCAGCCGCGCTCGAGCAGCAAACGCTGTGTCTGTACTTGCTGGCGGATCAGCCGCTGCTGCACATCTTTCATGTGCCGGGCGTAGGTGCCGTCCGACAGGATGGTGTTGACGAAACGCTCGCAAAACGCCGGCACCGCCACGCAGGTCAGCAGCTTGAGGCGGGTCAGCGGCTCGATCAGGTCTTGCGAGCAGGCGATGAAACCTACCCGTAACGACGCCGACAGGCATTTGGAAAAGCTGCCGATGTAGATGACCCGGTCCAGGTTGTCCAGTTCGGCAAACGTCTGGCGCACGGCCGGGCTGAAGTCGCCATACACGTCATCCTCCACCACGTAGAACTCGTGTTCCACGGCCAGGCGCAGCACGCTGAAGGCGTTGTGCGGGCTGATGTTGCTGCCAGTGGGGTTGTGGAAAGTGCTGTTGCAGAAAAACGCCTTGACCTTGTGCCTGGCCAGGTAGCTGCGCATTTCTTCTACGTCTGGCCCGTCCTGGGTTCGGCGGATGCCGACCACCTGGCCGCCGGCCAGTTGTATCAGCTTGATCAGGTTGCCGTTGCCCGGCTCGTCGACGAACACATGGTCACCCGGCTTGATCAGCAACCGGGCGACCAGGTCCAGGCCCTGGGTGGCGCCAAGCGTGGTCAGCAACTGGTTGGGGCGCACTTCAACCCGGGTCAGGCGTTTCATGTGCACGCACAGCTGTTTGCGCATGGGCAGGTAGCCCTGGATATCGCCGTACTCGGCCAGGGAGCTTTGCTCCAGCCGCGCCGTGCGCCGAATCGCCTTGGCCAGCAGCTCGGTGTCGCGCCACGCCGGGGGCAGCCAGCCGCTGCCAAGTTTGGTGTAGTGCTGGCCGCCCTGCAGCAGCCGGAACAGCGGGTCGCCGGCCATGCACTCGGGTTCGTGGATCACGTTCGCCTGCCGGCTGCGGTTGGCGACGAAGTAGCCGCGCCCTGGCGAGGCGGTCAGTACCCCTTCGCTGACCAGCTGGGCATAGGTCGAGACCACATTGTGGTAACTGAAATCGACCGCCGCCGTGAGCTTGCGAATGGAGGGCATGCGCTGCCCAGGCAACCATTCCCCTGCATCCAGGCGTTGCTTGAGCAATTGATGAAGGCTGCAGGTGCTCATGGCAGGTTCCCAACCGTTAGAAAAAAAAGCCTAACAGTTAACGGAAATGCTTGTCGACTGTTCGTTTGCACATGGCCATTACCTGCCACTATTCCCTCGTCGGAACTTTCGGCTGCCAGCCCTGGCAGCCCGTTTAACGTCTGTAAACACCAGACAACTGGATATAGAGCCGTGCACCCTATGGACATGCAATCAGCCGTCATTGCCAGGCTTCCTGTGCCTGAAGAACTGGAGTCATTCAACGTTGTAAAAAACCTTGTGACCTCGGCGTTACTGGAGTGCTGTTCAATTGAAGAATTCGAAGCGCTGAAACAAACCGATGTTATTGAACGGGTGGCGGAACAGGCCCATGACGACTTGTTGGCATTCGCCAGCAAAGACCCTGCCGCCGGCCGCGACCTGGTATTCATTGCCCGAACTTATACTTCCTATTCGGCGGTTTTGCATTATCGGCTTGCACACTGGGTGTACCGCCATGGCGCATCGGTATATGGCGCCGGTGGGCAGTGCCTGGCCGCCATGATCTCGCGCCGCGGCAAGATGCTGTCGGGCGCAGAGATCCACTTCCGCAGCCGTATTGGCGCGCGCTTCATCATCGACCACGGCATGGGCACCGTCATTGGTGAAACCGCGACCATCGGTGACGACTGCTACGTGCTCGGCGGCGTCACCCTGGGGGCCCGCGGCATCAGCGGCAACCCTTCCAGCCCCCGCCACCCGACGCTGGGCGACCGGGTTCAGGTCGGCGCGTTCGCCAGCGTGCTAGGGGCTATCCACATTGGTGACGGCGCCTTCATCGGGCCGGGCTGCATCGTTACCAAAGACATCCCTGCCGCCGCCCGGGTGCAGGTCAAAACATCATTGCAGGTGGTACTCGAGTCATGAATGCTCTGAATTACGAAGTTCTGCGCAATACCGAAAAACTGTATTACAAGGATCAATACCTGGCCGCTGCCAATACGCAAGTAACGCGTGTGCACAGCGACGGTATCGAGTTGCAAAGTACCGTGGCTTATCCAGAAGGCGGTGGCCAGGAAGCTGATTATGGAATCATTGAACTTCCGATCGGCAAGGTGCGTTTTGTCTGGGTCAAGAAACTCTATGGCAGCCCTATTCGCCTGGAAGGTTTCAAAGGCGGGAAACTGGGCGGCATCATCATTCACACCGTGCACCCGGACGACTTGCACTTGCTCGATGAAGTGACTGTCGATATGCCTGCCCGTGTGAGCATCGATATTCAACGGCGCGAGCGGCTAACACTCTCTCACAGTGCCAGCCACTTCCTGTATGCCGCTGCCATCGGCCTGCGTGAGGAACTGAAGCAGTGGACCATCGGCTGCCACATCAAGGAGGACACGGCTCGGTTCGACTTTCTGGTCGAGGACGCCTTCACCGCTGAGGAGGTGATCGAGATAGAACGGCGCGCCAACGAACTGATCGGTGGCGACGCGCCCATCGAGCATTACGCCGTCGAGGGGCTGGAAGACGCACGCTTGTGGACCTACAACGGCATCGAGATTCCGTGTGGTGGCACCCACCTCGATTCGCCAAGGCGCATAGGGCGCCTGAGCGTGAAGCGCAAACGGCTGGGCAAAGGCAAGGAACGCCTGATCTGCGTGTTCCCGGATGCCGAAATCGACCTTGGCGCCTACCACGAGCATGCCTTATGAACACTACCCTGCCGCGGCGCACCTACCTGTACTTCACCGCCCAGTCGATCAACCTGACCACCGCCGTGATGTCGGTGACCATGGCGGCCATCGTTGGCGCCGCACTGGCCCCCGACGCCGCATGGTCGACGGTGCCGTATGGGTTCCAGTTCCTGTGCCTGATGCTGGCAACCTACCCGGTTTCCAGGTTGATGAGCCGTATCGGCCGCAAGAAGGCCTTCATGCTGGGGGCCATTCCGCTGGCGGTGTCTGGTGTCAGCGGCTTTCTGGCGGTGGAGCACCAGCATTTTGCCACGCTGGTACTCAGCCACTCGGCGCTGGGTGTTTACATCGCCTTCGCCAACTTCAACCGTTTTGCCGCCACCGACAACCTTTCCCAGGCCCTCAAGCCAAAAGCCCTGTCGCTGGTCGTGGCCGGGGGCGTGATTGCCGCCGTGGTGGGCCCGACGCTCACCGAGTGGCTGCGCGACGTGGGTGGCTACCCACTGTTCTCGCTGTGTTATGCCGCGTTCATCGGCCTGGCGCTGTTGTCTTTGTTGATTGCAGTGTGCCTGCCCAACGACACCGGCCTGGCCGCTGCAACCGGCAGCGCTGCCACGTCGGCCAGCAGCCGCAGCGAGCCTTTGAGCCCCAGCGTGTTGGTGGCAATGGCGGTCGCGGCGCTGGGCTACGGCATCATGAACCTGCTGATGATCCAGGCCTCGATGCACATGAAGCATATGCACGAAGACTTTACCGACGTGCGCCTGGCCATCCAGTGGCACGTGATCGCCATGTTCGCCCCGTCATTCTTCACCGGGGCGATCATCCAGCGCCTGGGCATCCGGACTACCATCTGCGCGGGCCTGGCCCTGTTGATCGGCTGCTCGGCGCTGAATATCTGGTCGCACAGCTACAGCATGATGACCGTGGCGCTGATCGCCCTGGGGCTGGGCTGGAACCTGACCTACGTCGGTGGCGGAGCCTTGTTGGCGCAGTCGCTGCAAAACAGCCCGGCAGCGATGCAGATGCAGGGCAAGAACGATCTGGGCATTGCCATCTGCGCCACCATCGGTGCGTTCAGCCCCGCGCTGCTGTTGAGCACAGTGGGCTGGGACGGCACCAACGCCATCTGCATGGCCCTGTGCATCGGCCTGCTGATCGCCACCGTTGGCCTGTTGCAGAACAAGGCCTGCCTGCAGACTTCCATGGAAGGGAGCCGAAAATGAGCGAACTCATCAACGTCAGCGAGCGCATCTACACCAAGCTGGAAATGAACAACCCCGGTGGCAGCCACAAGTACCGCGCCGCCCGGCGCATCGTTGAGCACGCCGTGCGCAACGGCGACATCATCCCAGGGGTGACCACGGTCATCGAAAAAACCGGCGGCAGTTTTGGCTTCGGCTTGCTGGCGGCATGCCACGCGTATCAGGTGGCCGTCGAGCTGGCGGTTGGGCTGAGTTTCAGCCAGACCAAACGGGACTTGCTGGAATGCTTCGGCGCCCGGCTGATTGGCAAGGAAATGCTGATGGCCGGTGCCACGCCCAAGGACGTGGTGATGCACCACCTGGAAAACCAGGCCGCGCTGGGCAAGTCATACTTCTATACCGACCAGTTCAACAACCCGGTGGGTATCGAAGCGCACCGCTACCAGACAGCCAGTGAACTGGCGCTGCAACTGACCAACGCGGGCGCCGGCAAGGACATCCTGTTCGTTGGCTGCGCGGGCACGGGCGCCAGTTTCACAGGCATTACCCTGGGGCTGAAGGATCACGGTTTCGAGGTGTCGACAGTGCTGGTCGACCCCAACGGCTGTGACTCCAAGGCTGGCGTATTCACCGATCACCGCTTCGAAGGCATGGCGGTAGGCGTCAGCCCGCCATTTCTGGACTGGTCGCTGGTGGACGAACGGGCGCAGGTGCAGCATGCCGAAATGTTGGCAGCGCAACGTTGGTTCTATATGCAAAGCGGGGTCTTCGTCGGTAACACTGCCGCCGCCTGCCTAGCGGTTGCCCAGCGCATGGCCCAGCAGCCGCGCTATGCGGGGACCACCTTGGTGACAATCGCCTATGACGCCGGCCTGTGGTACCAGGACTTGCTGGGGGCGAACCGGCGCAAGGCCGCGTAGCGCCAGGCACGGCGGGCAGTGCTGGACCGGGGGCATGGTGCGCGAAGCAGGCGCGGCGGGCCATACCCCCACAGACGCGCTAGATCAGGCGCCGTGGCACTTCTTGAATTTTTTCTCGCTGCCGCACGGGCACGGGTCGTTACGGCCAACGTCCTTCAGGGCGTTGCGTACCGGCTCCTGATGGCCGTGGTTGCAGTGTGGGCCGTGGACATGGCCGTGGTCGTGGTGATGGTCATGGTCGTGGTTGCAGTCAGGGCCATGAACGTGGGGTTGTTGGGACATTGCAGGGTTACTCCGGGATGTGATCGCCGGGGATTATCTCACCACTGCGCGATAAGTGCAGGTCCCGGTGAATCAGCAGGCCAGTGGCCAGGTCGCCCTGCAGGGTGTAATGCAGCGGCTGCCCACTTTTCAGCAGCTTGGCCAGTGGCTTGAGTTGCCGCCAGAGGTTGGTGCGTGCGGTGATCTTGAAGGTTCGCCGGTCGTGGCCGCCTACGCTGCGCCACAGGCTGGTTTCATCCTGCACCAGCAGCAGGTCATTGAGCCGCACGGCATAGGCCAGGCTGCGAATGAACAGACGGCTGTCGTTGGGGTTGATGACCTCCAGGTGCAGTACGAATTCCTGCTGCAGCAACCTGGCCTTGACCGTTTCGACCTCGACCAGGTGCACTTCAGGCGGGCGCCAGTCGTCTGCGCTCCAACTGGCGCAGCCCGTCAGCAATGCCAGCAGCGAACCGAGCAGCAGCAGACGGGCGCGTTCGATCATGCTCGGTTCCCCATGTAACTGGCGCAGCATTTCTTGAACTTCTGCCCGCTGGCGCATGGGCAAGGGTCATTGCGCCCGGCCTTCAACGCGACCGTGGGGTCTATGAAGTACCAGCGCCCGGCGTGCTGGACGAATGCCGAGCACTCGCGGTGCTGGTGGTCGCCGTCCGGGTCGTGCCAGCGTGCGGTGAACGTGACAAAGGCATGCTCGGGCTGGCCGCCCAGCACTTGGGCGCTTTCCACTTCCAGCCCCAGCCAGGTGCTCTGGGCGCTCCAGGCGGCCATGCCGGCGCGGTCCAGCTGGGCCTGTTGGGCTGGCAGGGTGGTGGCGACCAGGTAGTCGACCAGGCCCAGCACGTAGGCACTGTAGCGTGAGCGCATCAGCGTCTGGGCGTCGGGTGCGGGGGTACCGGCATGGTAATGCCCACAGCAGGCATCAAGCAGGTTGCCACTGCCACAAGGGCAGACCGAGACACTCATCATCACCACCAGTACTTGCCAAAGTTTTCCGGGTTGGCCCAGAACTGAGTGGGGTATGGCGGCAGGCCAAGCGTAGCGGGCTTCATAGAGGACCTCAAGGAATTTGGTGACAAAGCTGGTGACAGTGTTGGTGACAGACAGCGAGACCGCAAGGGCGAATTAACTGGGGTCCTTAACGCGCCCACGGGCACCCATGCGAGGGCCTACGGGGGAGCCAGCGCGGGAAGTCTTGTAATGGTGACCTTTCAGATTTTTCTGTCAGATTCTCAAGAGGGTCTATGCGACCACAACCAGAACCCCAGTTGAACGGCCAGACAGACCCAATAGAGGGCCTGTAGGTGGTCCATGGGGTTCTCCTTGAAGGGTTAGAGTGACTTGTGAAAGCGAACGTCTGTGAGTTCTTGTTGCAGGGCTACCTCAAGGAGGCGCTCATAGGTATGCGGCCAACTCCCTTGAGATTGGTCATTAGAAGCGCCTGATTGAAGCAAGGCATAGCATAGCGCCGCATGTGGTGTCAGAGACTCGACAGGCACCTTAGTGACTACCCGTTTGCCCTTGTAGGTGTAGCACAGTGTGACACTCATCGCGGGACCTTTTTGTGGGCAACTTAGCTATTGAGCATAGCCCGTCACGCTTCGTTTGAGGAAGTATCAATCAACGACCTCAGCGGGCCTTGAGACGCCTTGCAGCGGCCTTGATGTCCCTCATTGCGATTCGATAGTTGTCCTTCTCTCGTTCGAGCAGGTGAACCACAGCAGCCTGTATCGACACACGTTCAAACCCTGAGCCTTCCAGTTCAAGCCAGCGCTTGACGATCATGTTGGACAGCTTGAAGGAATACCGGGAGAGCAGCGTAAAGGTCAGCTCTTTGTCGAAAATGGTCAGCGGTAATAACTTGCTTTGACTGGACTGGTAGCTGGCCTCGACCCATTGAGGTGCCCCCAGATTTGGGGTCTCCCTTTCCAGCTCGTTGAGCATCTTTCGGATGTCTCTGAGTACATGGTCATGGCGCTTACCGGTGATCTCAGCGATCTCCAAGGACGACATACCGGGTAAGCCGTTGAGAGTCGTTGAGGATACCGCTCCGGCCTTGGAGATGTTCTCGAAGATGGTTGCTGTATTGGTGGTCATGGTCATAGTCTGTTTTCCTCTTGTTTGCTCCCTCAAGTTCGCTCCCACCGGCAGCCGAAAGACCCGACCAAGGGTTCTGCCGGTGGCATGAAGGAACAAACAGAAAGACTTTCGGTTAGATAGATGCCCAGCGACGGGCGATGGTGCGGATAGGTGAAGCTGTGCCCTGCCGGTCCCTCTTTAGGTCCGGCCTTACGGGGCTATCAGGGTTTCCCTTAGATCAGCTCAGGGCAATGCGAGTGACCAGCGGGAACGGCACTTGAACGGTCTGAAGACGATCCTCGGTCAGAGCTACCTTGACCATGCCATTGGCGATGATGTCCACCACAGCCATGATCTCAAGGTCCCAGCCTTGGGCGCTCGGGTTGCGGGTCGCTTCGATGCGCCAAACGTTGCCGTCTTGACGCTCACGGTAGCTCAGTGAGGTGAACAGCTTGGGCAACATGAAGATGCCATGGTCGTTGCCGGTGTACGCCTGAACGCCTGCGCCAATGAGTTCCTCAATGGAGCCCAGACCAGCACGTTGAGCAGCACGCTCAAGGACAGCCACCAGCGACACAGGCAGCAGGACCACGAAGTCAGCGAGAGAGTTGCCCACGGTCTGGTTGATGTTCAGGGTCAGGATGTCGATAAGGTCCTCAGCGATCTCGACAGGCTTACCCGTGGGCTTGGCCTCGGATACGCTCTCGGTGCTTGGAGCGGTCGCCAAGATGGCAGCGACCTTACCGGCTGCGCTGTGCTCGATGTCACGAAGCATCTTGTCGGCGGTTTGCTCCATGGACTGGACGGTAAAGCCTGCCTGAATGTTGTGGTCGAGGATGGTAGCGCGGTGGCTGATGACCAATGCTGTGTCAGTGGCCTCGGTGAAGATCACAGAACCGGCCAGGACTTCGCCTTTCTCAACGGTCTGATTATCCCAGTTCTTGCGAGGGTCGAAGGTGACGGTGCGGTCAGCCATGGTGATGATTTGTTGCCCAGTGGCCTCAGAGCCAGCCGGACGGAACTCGCAAGGAGTTGCCTCCATGGCAGCCTCTCGCCACTCATCGCCGTTCAAATAGTCCTCAGCGGCCTCCACGAGGGCCTCCACATAGACGGACACATCGGTGGCCGCTTGGGTCTCTGGTCGGACATCGGCAGTATTGAATCGGATCGACCCGGTGTTTCCATCGACAATGGCGGTGGTGTAGGTCGAAGGTTTGGTGTACTGGAATGGCTTGGTCATGATGGTCTCCTGAATTATGAATGAAGTGGTTGTGTGTCGAGGTACTGTTACCAGCCACCGCTGTTGCTACGGGAAGCGGCACGGATGCGAGCACCATGCTCACGAATGGCAGCGGCTCGGGCCTCCCGATCAGCCTTCGCTTGGGCGATCTCACGGGGCGACCATTCACGGCACCGCTCAGCATGGGCATTGGCCTCAGCCTGCAAGCGAGCACGTTCTTGGGCCTTCTGGCATTGGTCTTGGCGGTACTCTCGAACGACATCGGGAATCGCTTGGAGCGACAGACCAGCCTCATCGAACACCTTAACGATCTCGAATTGCTGGCCCTTAACGGTCCCGCATTGGGCGACCAGCATGGGCAGCATGATGTTCTCGACGTACTCACGGCTCAGGGTCTGGCCCGACACGGTGACTTCGTTCTTCAGGACTTTGGTGATAGTGATTTGCATGGGATGGGTTCTCCTGTGAGGTGACCCATTCGCTCAGCCTTGGTGCCATAGACGCGCACGACAAGACGGCAAGGAGTGAGCCGCGTGGGCACCTTCCAAGGCTGACGGATGAGTTCTTGATTTGAGGTTTGGGAATTGGTGATGCTGGTCGATCAGGACATGGCGGGCCTGAAGGGCATCGGTATTGCGAAGGGTCAACCGTGGCAACGGCTGTGCAGCAATGGCAGAGAGAAATTATTTTGTTGTTGGTCTTCCTGTCTTACCCATAGTGAGGGTTTTTAACGACAGCCTTGACGGACATCTTTAAGTTGTGAGTGAGATTCCTTCAAAGCCACTCAATGGAATCCTCAAGTGAGTCGAGGCGATGGCTTGAAGACACAGCCCTTGTTCAAGTAGTTGGTTCAAGCGGTCGAGAGTCTTTTGGGGACACTTAGCGAGGACCCGTTGGGCCACACCGTCCATATCGAAGGTGACCTGTCCAGCCTTGTAGGTCCTGAAGTTGGAGCGATGGTCACTAAGGGCACGACGCAACTCGATGAGCTGGGTTCGAGCTGGTCGAGGGAATACAGTAGACAAGACTGACATATCTTGTTCGGTGAGGCGTGAGTTAGCTGGGCAGACAATGCTGGTCATGTTGGAAGGTCTCCTTTGAGATGGTCTTAAAGATGCCCTTTGAGATGAGGGGAGTTGTAATTAACAACCCCTCTCCCTCTGGGTCTGGTCGTCGATGAGCTGGTCGATGTTTTGACCTGAAGATGGTCGTTGAGATTTTCTTTATATTATCCGGCGTTAAGTCGCTAAGCCCCGGAATAGAGCCTCTGTGCCTACCTCAGCCACAATCTCAGCCTTGATGTCTGGGTGCCTCTCCACATACGAAGCGATCCCATGGGCAGCGTGCCGGGCAGCCTTGGCGATTCGCTGGGCGGTTCTCAAGGAATACTCATTGGTCTTGCAGGCGTCCGCTGTGATCTCCGAAAGGAACAACGCACCGATGACCGCTCGGGCCTTGACGTTGATCTTCCCGTTGGTGACTCCTGCACTGGTGATGATCGACCCAGTAACGATGTCGTCTACCCATGGCAGCGGATCGGGAATCGCAAGGAGGTGCATGTAGGCTGCGACAGGGTTAGCGAAGGTGGCCTTTGGGCGTCCACGGCCTCGCTTAGGCTCATCGCTTAGGGGCTCGTGGGGTTGCCCTTGGGTCTCGCTGGTCAGGCCCTTGGCGGCTTTCTGGTGGTCCTCAAAGAGGGACTCATCGGCACGGCGCTCAGCCGCCCATGCCTGATACTGGGCCTCAAGGGTTGCCGGTCGAACCATGTCTTTGAGGCTGAGGACCTCGCCTGTGATCGGGTCAAGATGAAGGATGGTGCCTGTTTCGTGATCGACGTGGCGGTGAAGTGGTCCGGGTTGGGTGAGCAGGGTCATGGTAGTGGTCCTCAAATGGCCGCTGCGAACGTGCAGCCATAGTGAGGGTTTTTAACGACACCAAACAACCGCGCCGGGAGGTGCTCCTACCCTGAGAGGATTATTCAGAATCGCGGATGGTCTCCACCCGGTAGTGTCTTTAGATAACTGACGAATTTTTCAATCGCGCTAACCACACAGGGCTTCTCGTTGCTGTGAATCCAATTGTAAAATTCTAAAGCCTTTTCGTTGTTGGTCCCTATTATCTCTCTAAGTAATTGCTCTCCTTCAATGATGGACAAAGGGCGCTTTTGCCTGTCCCATATATGAGCTGCGTATTTGCCCCTGAAGTCAGGTATCTTTCGAGATCGAATCTCTTGAGCGTATTCGTAGATAGGTTTTGTCTCGTCAGGGTTTAAGCTGTTTAAGAACTGGCTATACTCAATCCGGATTTCTCTAAATTTAAAAAGTGATAAAATTAGAGAGTGATTACAGACGCGAAGACGTCCCATCGCTTTGTCTTGGCTTATGCGGTGATTGACAAAGTTGTTTATTGTTTCTCGCCCTATATCTGCGGCTGCAACCAGATCAACCATTTGGTCAATAAATAGCCACTTGACTTCATTTGTTTTTTTCACTGCGTCCATGTTTATCCCACCTCCGGCTCAATGGTCCTTTCGATTAAAGTCAGAATAGTCAATAAGTGCTTTCGTCAGAGCCTCATGGAGTGTCCTCACAGGAACCCTCTGAGACCCCGCGTAGAGGTCGTAAGTGATGTTCCCTGAGCTGTGCCCGGTGATGCTCTGAGCGATGACCTCAGGGGTTGCAGCGGCCTTCAGCAGACCTGACAGGGAATGCCTCAGCGAGTGGAACGACTGGTCACTGCCTGCCTTCAATCCCAGCGGCTCACGTAGGGCCTCATTGAGCGGCTTGTTGAAATAGTGAGCCTTCGCTTTGAACAGCTTGCCGGGTTCCGATGCGACCCACTCAAGGAAGGTCTTGAGGGAGAACCCATAGGCCCCATCGACCAGAGGGACTTGCCGGATGGAGAAGTCATTCTTCAGGGTCTTTCCCTTCTCGTCCTTGTTGATGTCGATGACGGTGATCCCGTCCAATTGCTTTATGTCGTCCTGAGTCAGTTGGTACAGCTCACCAATACGGGCACCTGTGAGGACACCCAGAGACAGCGCCCAGCGCTTCCAGTCAGTTGCAGGCAAGGCGTTGGCATGGTCCATGATGGTTGCCACCTCATCACGAGAGAAGGGCCTACGCTCACTGTCAGCCCCTTTCTCGATCTTCAGGCCCTTGTCATAGGAGCGCTCAAGGAAGCCATTGTTTACGGCCCAATCCATGACAGTGGATAGCTGGGTCAATAGCTTGTTGACTGTCAGGACCTTGCGACCATCCATCACACGCTCTTTGAGCGCCACCATGTCAGCCCTTGTGTGGGTCTTGATGTCGAGGTCCCCGAGAAACCCCGAGAGAGTCCTACAGTTCGATTGAATGGCTTTCAGGGTTGAGCCTTCCACGTTGCCTTGGCGTTCCTTAATGAACAGCTCAGAGAGGCCCTCGAAGGTAATCGGGTCTGTCGAGGACGCATTTACAGATAGGGATACGGAAGGGGCTACAGACGTGCTACAAGACAGCTCCCCAATGATCTCTGTGAGTTCCTGAGGACGACCCTCAAGACGCTCCTGAGCAGCCCTGAGAACCCGCTGGCCTGTGCCAATGGCTCGCTGCTGGCTCCCAGTGAACCGACCAAGCGAGGCAGCCTCAGCGAGGTGGTTGCTCATCTGGTCATAGATTTCCATGTAGAGGCCCCGTGAGTCCTCGCTATGGCCCTGTAGGGCGTCCTCAGCGATCTCCTTGAGGCGCTCCTTGAGGTCCTCCCACGAAGCCTCAGGGCGGTCGAGGTGGAAGACAGCCAGTGTCTTGAGGATGTCCTTGGAGAACTGCATAGCGGTTGGCCTATCGGTGGAACGGAGAGAGATGGCGAGACTACGGGTTGAGCATCCCCGAGGGCGAACCCTCAGGTAGTAGATTCCTGACCTTCTGTAGTGCCAGACCGAAAGGGCCTGAGATGGTCGTTGGTGACAAGGCTGGTTACAGGCTGGTGACAGTTGGCCCTGCTCGGGCATAGCAATGCTGGTGGTCATGGTGAGGTAAGCCCTTGATATTCATGGGTTTACCACCAGTACTTCCCAAACATTTCCGGGTTGGCCCAGAACCTGGCGTTGAGCCAGTCCGGGACCTGCTTGTAATCATGCAGATCATAGGTGAACAGGCTCAACACCTGCTCATCGCGGCAGAATTTCTCGCTGGCTGACAATGCCAGGGCGAAAAAGTCGGTGTCCTGCCAGCTGCACGCCGCCAGGTCGGCCAGCACGGCAACCCGGCTGGCATTGAGGTTGCGAATGCCGCCCAGCAACTCCAGGCCGGTTCGCTTGGGCAGGTGTTCCAGGCAGTCCACCAGCAACGCCAGGTCGAAACGCTGGGCTGCCAGTTCGGCAGGCAGTGGCCCTGGCGCAGCGGTAGCGATGGTCACCTGCGGGTGCGCTTGGGCAAAGGCGTCCAGCGCCGGGAAGCGGGTGCCCACCAACAGCAGGCGTTGCGGGGTGAAGCGTTCGAGCAGGGCCGCCAGGGCCTGCTGCGGGGTACGTTGGGAAAAACCTGCGGTCATTGCCAATCCTCGTTCAAGTCGTCCAAGACTAGCCGGCTGCAGCGTGCGGGCATAGAGGCATGTGACCGCGTCGTGGCTAATTGCTGGCAGCATTGGAATGCGCGGTCTTTACTCCCAGAGATCGGCCTTATGCCGATTCCCCCTAGGAGAAGCAATGAAATGAGCATAGTACGCACAGCGTTACCCCTGGTACTGCTCACCAGTGTGTTGACTGGTTGTGCAGGTTTGCAAAAAACCGACTGGCCTAAATGTGCCGCCGTCGGGGGTGTCGGTGGCGCCGCGCTGGGCGCTATCGAAAGTTCCAGCTGGGCTGGCTGGGGCGCGTTGCTGGGCGGCGGCCTGGCGGCAGGTTATTGCTGGGCCCATGGTGATGGCGACGAAGATGGCGATGGCGTGCCGGACAGCCGCGACAAGTGCCCGGGCACCCCACGGGGTGTGCAGGTCGATGCCAACGGCTGCCCGCCAGCTGCGCCGGCGGTGGTCGAGGAAGTGGTGGTGGTGGAGAAGGAAGAAGTCATCGTCATTCGTGATGTGCACTTCGAATTCGACTCTGCACGCCTGACTGCCACTGACAAGGAGCGCCTCAACACGATTGCCACGCGGCTGAAACAGGAAGCGCCCTCTGCCCGCCTGAGTGTCAGCGGCCATACCGACAGTGTCGGCTCCGACAGCTACAACCAGAAACTGTCCGAGCGCCGTGCCCACTCGGTGACCGACTACCTGGTGCAGAGCGGTGTACCGCGCAGCAGCTTCGTGTCGGTGGTGGGGGCCGGTGAAACCCAGCCGGTGGCCGACAATGCCACGGCCGAAGGGCGTGCCATGAACCGCCGTACCGAGATCAAGATCCAGCGCTAGTTCGGCGTGCGCCCGTGCCTTGCGCAGTGGCACGGGCGCTTTCTCAGCGCCGCCGACAATGAAACCGAGGAAAGGCGCGCGCGCAACCGACGGGTGGAACTGCACCTCAGCTGACGGGTGCTGGCGCCTGCCTTGGCATTGCAGTTAATGTGGAGCGCACGGCCGGCGCGAACGGGCCGGCACGCCATAACAACAATCAATGGGGGCGGGGTTATGAAGTTCATCCTGGGCCTGGGCAAGGTCCTGACAGTCGCATTCTGGGGCGTGGTGTTGTTCAACCAGTTGCTGCCCCAGCCGTTGCCTTTCAATCTGCTGATCAATGCCCTAGGCATCGTTGTGCTCAGCCTGCATCTGCTGGAAATTCTGTTCTTCAATGGCAGCTTGCGCGGGCGCAGCCACCGTTGGTTCGATCGCCTGCAAATTCTGTTGACGGGGATATTCCACGTCATGTCCATTCCCCGTGCGCAGGAGGCGCTGCGAAATGCGTAATCTGATACTGCTTGCCCTGTTGGCTGCCCCCTTTGCCCACGCCGAAAGCCTGGAGGTTGCTGCCAATTCCATGCTGCGCCTGCCGAGCAAGTCGGCCAGCGTACACCTTGAGCATTTGCGTGTTGCCGATGCTGCCACCCTGATGCTGCCTGCGTCGCTGGCGCAATTGAAGGTCGACCAGTTGGAGCTGGGGCGTGATGCGCGGATTGTCGTGGCCCCTGGCGAGCAGCCGTTGCTGATCGACGTGCGTAGCGCGCGCCTGGGCGAGGGCAGCGAGTTGAGTGCCACCGGCGCTGCGGGCAGCTACCAGCGGGCAGCCCGCCCCGGGCGTAGCCTGGACCTGGTATTGGCGGAGCTGGATGCCCAGCAGCTGGTCATCGACGCCCGGGGCGGCGCCGGTGCACCGGGCTACGCTGGGCTCGACGGCGGCAATGGCCAGGCCGGCGGCTGCACCTGGGGCCAGGCCAGCCGCGGGGCCAATGGCGATGATGGCGGCAACGGCCATGATGGTGCAGCAGGTGGGCGCATACGCCTGAGCTTGCCGCAAGGCTTTGCCCAGGAGCACATCGTGGTGCGCCTCGATGGCGGGGCGCCGGGCAAGCCCGGTGAGCCTGGCAAGGCCGGCAAAGGTGGGGCGAGCAAGGGTTGCCTGGTGTACCGCACCGATGCCGGTGCCAATGGCCGACCGGGGCAGCCTGGCCAGCCGGGCTTGGCGGGGGCGGCGGGCGAGCTGATCCTGCAGCGCCTCTGAACCGTGTGCAGGGGCCTGGGTGCGGCGTTGTCGCCATGGGCCCCACCCACCGGCCGCGCAGGCAGCCCGCCAGGCGAAGGGCTGCCTGCGATCAGATCACCAGCCGCGAACTGGCCACCGCGACCACGGCCAGCCCCAGCAACAGGTTGATGCCCACCATTCGCCGAATGCGGGCCAGCACCGCCGCACCCGTGGGCCAGTCCTGCGCCTGTACCGCCGCTTTCAACTCTGGCAACAGCAAGGCCTGGATGCGCATGAACAAGGCGAACATGGCGATCCCGCCGCCGACCATCACGTGAACGTACTTCGGCGCAGTCTCGAACCCGCTGAAGCGCAGGTGCAACATGCCGATACCACTTATCGCCAAGATCGCCACCGCCAGCCAGACCCAGACGAAGAAGCGTCGGAAAACTTCCACCCACAAGCGCAGGCGCGCAGGCCCCTCAAGGGCTGTAACCGTGGCGGGGCGCAGCACCAGCCAGGCGAAGAACATGCCGCCAACCCATACCAGGGCGGCCAGAACATGCAGTGTGTAGGGCAGGGTAAAGGCGAGCATCTGGATCTCCATGCGGCACGATAGGCAATAGCGGGGTATGATAGCCGCCCCATGCGAAACACTGAAAATATATCCAGCCCTACGGGCGTCTGCAGACCATGATCAGCAACGAACTCAAAGCCACCATCCAGGGCGCCTATACGCGTTTTCTCGAAGCCAAGAGCCTCAAGCCGCGCTATGGCCAACGCCTGATGATCGCCGAAGTGGCCAAGGTGCTTGGCGACATTCCCTGCGACGATGAAGGCCGCCGTGCCGGCGAGCCTGCCGTGGTGGCGGTGGAGGCGGGCACCGGTACCGGTAAGACGGTCGCCTATGCGTTGGCCGCGATCCCGGCCGCCAAGGCCGCCGGCAAACGCCTGGTGATCGCCACCGCGACCGTGGCCCTGCAGGAGCAGATCGTCATCAAGGACCTGCCCGACCTGATGCGCAGCAGCGGGCTGAACTTCAGCTTCGCCCTGGCCAAGGGCCGTGGCCGCTATCTGTGCCTGTCGAAACTCGACATCCTGCTGCAGGAAGGCCATGCCCAGTCGGCCACTGCCCAGCTGTTCGAAGAAGAAGGCTTCCACATCGAAGTCGATGAGCGCAGCCAGAAGCTATTCAACAGCATGATCGAAAAGCTTGCCGGCAACCGCTGGGACGGGGACCGTGACAGCTGGCCCGAGGCCCTGGAGGACCAGGACTGGGCCCGGCTGACCACCGACCACAGCCAGTGCACTGGTCGCCACTGCCCGAACTTCCAGCAGTGCGTGTTCTACAAGGCCCGTGAGGGGATGGGCAAGGTCGATGTGATCGTCACCAACCACGACATGGTACTGGCCGACCTGGCCCTGGGCGGCGGCGCGGTATTGCCCGATCCGCGCGATACCCTGTATGTATTCGACGAAGGCCACCACCTGCCAGACAAGGCCATCGGCCATTTCGCCCATTACTCGCGGCTTCGCTCCACCGCCGATTGGCTGGAGCAGACCGCCAAGAACCTGACCAAACTGCTGGCCCAGCACCCGCTGCCGGGGGACCTGGGCAAATACATCGAGCAGGTGCCGGAGCTGGCGCGGGAAGTCCGCACCCAACAGCAGTTCATGTTCACCCTGTGCGAACAGGTAGCCGACTTCCGCCCGAGCGAGGACACCGAAGGCCGCGAACGGCCGCGTTACCGCTTCGAAGGTGGCGTGGTACCGGAGCAGATCCGTGAGGTCGGCATTGAGCTGAAAAAGGGCTTTGCCCGGCTCAACGATCTCTTCACGCGGCTGGCCGACCTGCTCAAGGAGGGCATGGACGGCGAGGTCAGCATCGGTATCGCCAGCCACCAGGCCGAAGAGTGGTACCCACTGTTCGGCAGCCTCGTCACCCGTGCCCAGGGCAACTGGGAGCTGTGGACGGCCTTTACCGCCGAAGACCCGGAAGACAGCCCGCCGATGGCGCGCTGGCTCACCCTGGCTGAAAGCGGGGCGTTGTTCGACATCGAAGTCAACGCCAGCCCCATCCTCGCTGCCGAAATGTTGCGCCGCAGCCTGTGGAGCGTGGCCCATGGCGCGCTGGTGACCTCGGCCACACTGACCGCGCTGGGCAAGTTCGACCGCTTCCGCATGCGCTCGGGGTTACCGCGCGATGCCGTCACCTGTGTGGTGCCCAGCCCGTTCGTGCATGGCGATGCCGGCCTGCTGCGGGTGCCTGACCTGCAAGCCGACCCGCGCGACGCTACCGCGCATACGGCGGCGATCATCCGTGAGCTGCCGGGTATCGTCGAAGGGGCCCGGGGTGCGCTGGTGCTGTTCTCGTCACGCAAGCAAATGCAGGATGTGTTCGACGGCCTGGACCGGGACTGGCGCAAACTGGTGCTGATCCAGGGCAACCTGTCCAAGCAGGAAACCCTCAACAAGCACAAGGCCCGGGTCGACGACGGCCAGCACAGCGTGCTGTTCGGCCTGGCCAGCTTCGCCGAAGGGGTCGACCTGCCGGGGGCCTATTGCGAGCACGTGGTCATCGCCAAGATTCCGTTCTCGGTGCCCGACGACCCGGTCGAAGCTGCCCTGGCCGAATGGATCGAGGCCCGCGGCGGCAACCCGTTCATGGAAATCGCCGTGCCCGACGCCTCGCTCAAGCTGATCCAGGCCTGCGGTCGGTTGCTGCGTACCGAACAGGACCGCGGCATCATCACCTTGCTTGACCGGCGCCTGGTCACCCAGCGCTATGGCAAGGCTATTCTCAATGCGCTGCCGCCGTTCCGGCGGGAGATTTCCTGATCGCCGGAGCACTTGCTTCGGCGCGCTGTCCATTACTCAGTCCTGGGCCATGATGGCCCTGAAGGAGAGCCCCAGCCTTATGGTCCGCCGTACCCTGCCCGCTGTTTTCGCCCTGTTGTTCAGCTCGTCCGTATGGGCCGGGCAGCAGACGCTGTTCAGCTTCGTGCGCCCGGCCTCGGTGGTCAACGTGGCGACCGAGGATGCCGGTATGCCGCAGTACAACGCAGAGCAGACGGCCGAAGGCGAGGTGCTGCGGCGTGTGGTGTTCAACCCGGCGCAGCGGCCGACCTTGCGCCTGAGCCCGCAAAGTGGTGTGTGGGACTGGTCCAGCGGCAAGTTCCTTACCTTGCGCCTGCAAAGTGCCATGGACTGGGCGCTGACCGTGGATGTCACGGTGCAAGGCAGCGATGGGCGCACCCTGACCAGCCGTATCGATTTGCCGGCCGGCCCGGCGCAAACCGTGATGGTGCCGTTGACCGCCAGTTCGCCGTTGAGCCAGGGCATGCGCGCAGGCCCCCCCATGCCCTGGCTGCACGGCGGCCAGCGGCTGCTGCTGACCAGCAGCGCCGGCGCTGTAGACCTCAAGCAGGTGGCTTCGGTCAGCTTGAGCATTCCCGGCCCCAAGGTCGCCCAGAACCTGCTGATCGAACGGGTGGGCATTCAGGATGACGACCAGGCCTACCAGGTGGCGTACCGTGAACTGATCGATGCCTATGGGCAGTCCACGCGTGGCAGTTGGCCGGAAAAGGTGGCCAACGACGAACAGCTCAAGGCAGCCGCCAACCGTGAACAGCAGCAACTCAAGGCTTGGCTGGCCGAGCGCGGCAAGCAGCAGTTGGATGCCTATGGCGGCCTGCTGGCGGGGCCGGCCTTTGCTGCCGAGGGTTTTTTCCGTACCGAAAAGCGTGATGGCCGCTGGTACCTGATTACCCCTGATGGCCACCCCTTCTATTCGCTGGGTGTCAATGCCGTGGCAGCCGACGGCGGGCGTACCTACACCGCCGGGCGTGAGGCCATGTTCAAGGCACTCCCGGGAGAGGGCGACGCCCTGGCAGCGTTCTACGGTGAAGGCAACAACGACGACGGCAATGCGTCCTCGCAGGGGCGCAATTTCAAGAAAGGGCGCTGGTTCGACTTCTATGCAGCCAACCTGCAGCGGGCCTATGGCAAGCCCTGCCCGCCGGCGGCAACAGGGCAGCCGACCGCTTGCCCACCGCTGGTAGTGGACACTGGCCGTTGGCAGGCGCATGCGCTCGACCGTTTGCAGGCCTGGGGTTTCAACACGCTGGGCAACTGGAGCGAGCCTGCCCTCGGCCAGGCCAGGCGCATGCCCTATACCCTGCCGCTGTCGATCGTTGGCGATTACGCCAGCATCAGCACCGGCATGGACTGGTGGGGGCGCATGCCCGACCCGTTCGACCCGCGCTTTGCCATGGCCACCGAACGCGCCGTGGCCATTGCTGCCCGTGATCACCGTGACGATCCCTGGCTGATCGGCTATTTTGCCGATAACGAGTTGGCCTGGGCCGCACCGGGTAGCGAGCCCAAGGCCCGTTATGGCCTGGCCTACGGCACATTGCGCCTGACCACCGACGTGCCTGCCAAGCGCGCCTTCCTCAAGCAGTTGCGTGACAAGTACCGCAACCAGGAGGGGTTGTCCAAGGCCTGGGGCATCGAGCTGAACGCCTGGGAACTGATGGAGGATCCAGGCTTCGAGGCACCGTTGCCCAGCCCGGAGCACCCGGAAATCGAGCGCGACTACCAGCACTTCCAGCAGGTTTTCGCCGAAACCTACTTCAAGACCATTTCCGATGCCTTGAAATGGCATGCACCCAACCACCTGTTGCTGGGGGGCCGTTATGCCGTGAGTACGCCAGAGGCGGTCAACGCCTGCGCCGAGTTCTGCGATGTACTCAGTTTCAACTTTTATACGCTCAAGCCGCAGGACGGCTACGATTTCGCCCGCCTGGCCGAGCTGGACAAGCCGGTGCTGGTGTCTGAATTCCAGTTCGGTTCGCGTGATCGCGGCCCGTTCTGGCCGGGGCCACTGGAGCTGGCGCGAGAAGAAGACCGCGGCCCGGCCTATGCCAATTTCCTCACTGCCGCCTTGCAACAACCCATGATCGTGGGCGCGCACTGGTTCCAGTACCTCGACCAGCCGGCCAGCGGTCGCCTGCTCGATGGCGAGAACGGCCACTTGGGGCTGGTGGCGATCACCGATGTACCGTACCCCGGTTTTATCGATGCCGTGCGCAAGGCCAACGCCCAGGCCATGGCGCAACTGCGCACCGGCCTGGAGAAGAAACCGGCGCCATGATTACAGGTGGGTGCGGTGCGCTGGGCATCGCGACCGCCGGGCTCAAGCCAGTTTGCAAAACGCCCAACTACTGAAACAATGCAGACCTTTTTGACTATCGTCACACGGAGAGCAGCGGGTGCAGATCCAGGGTCACTATGAGCTGAAGTTCGAAGCCGTGCGCGAGGCTTTTGCCGCGCTGTTCGATGATCCCCAGGAGCGTGGCGCCGCGCTGTGCATCCAGGTGGGAGGCGAAACCGTGGTCGACCTGTGGGCCGGCAGTGCAGACAAGGACGGCCAGCAGGCGTGGCACAGCGACACCATCGCCAACCTGTTTTCCTGTACCAAGACCTTCACCGCGGTGACCGCACTGCAGCTGGTCGGCGAGGGCAAGCTGGCACTCGATGCACCGGTGGCCAACTACTGGCCCGAATTTGCCCAGGCCGGTAAGCAAGCGATCACCCTGCGCCAACTGCTCAGCCACCGTGCGGGTTTGCCCGCCCTACGCGCACTGCTGCCGGCCGAAGCCTTGTATGACTGGCAGGTCATGGTCGATGCCCTGGCGGCCGAAACGCCGTGGTGGGCGCCTGGCACGGAACACGGGTATGCCGCCATCACCTACGGCTGGCTGATCGGCGAACTGATTCGCCGGACCGACGGCCGCGCCCCGGGTGACTCGATCGTGGCGCGTACCGCTCGCCCGCTAGGGCTGGATTTTCATGTTGGCCTGGCCGACGAAGCGTTTCACCGCGTGGCGCATATTGCCCGCGGCAAAGGCAACCCCGGCGACGCCGCGGCGCAGCGCTTGCTGCAGGTGACCCTGCGCGAGCCCGAGGCCTTGTCCACCCGTGCCTTTACCAACCCCCCGGCGATCCTGACCAGCACCAACAAGCCGGAATGGCGGCGCATGCAGCAGCCGGCGGCCAACGGCCACGGCAACGCACGCAGCCTGGCGGGGTTTTATGCCGGTTTGCTGGACGGCAGCCTGCTCGAGTCCGAATTGCTCGACGAACTGACCCGAGAACACAGCCTTGGCCAGGACCGCACCTTGCTCACCCAGACCCGCTTCGGCCTGGGCTGCATGCTCGATCAGCCGGAGGTGGCCAACGCCACCTTCGGCCTGGGGCCCCGCGCCTTTGGCCACCCTGGGGCCGGTGGTTCTGTGGGGTTCGCCGACCCGGAGCATGATGTGGCGTTCGGCTTCGTGGTCAATACCCTCGGGCCTTATGTGCTCATGGACCCGCGGGCGCAAAAACTGGTCCGTGTGCTTGCCGGTTGCCTTTGATCGGGTAATGCGGGTATTGCTTCAGCCCTTTGACTATCCTCAATGCCAACGCCTGAAGTGCCTAGGCAAAATATCTTTCTATTTCATGGTGTATCGCTGATGTCTTCACATAAAACCTTAGCACTCGCCCTGTGTCTGACCGCCGTTACCGGTTGCGCCAGCCACGCCCCGGAGGGCTCCAAGGAAGGTGGTTCCAGCTGGTGGCCTTTCGGTTCGGACAAGGTCGCCGAGCAGGAAGTGAAGGCAGCCGTCACAGACAATGTGGCCAAGGCCGATGCCAAGTCGGAAAGCACCAGCCGCTGGTGGTGGCCGTTCGGCGGTGACGACCAGCAAGCCAAGGGCCCTGTGGTGCCTAAAATCGACCAGCAGGCGACCCAGGCCTGGCTGGACGAGTACGAGCCGAAGCTGCGCGAAGCCATCAAGGACAGCAAGCTGGAACTGGAGCGCCGCGACAACGTGTTGGCCGTGACCCTGCCGGTGGACAGCTCGTACAACCCAGATCGCCCGAACATGCTGCTGCCCATGTCGCTTGGCCCGATCACCCGGGTTGCCAAAACGGTTGAAGGCGACCCCAAGACTGCCGTACTGGTACTGGGCCATGCCGACACCAGCGGTGCCGCTGCTGCCAACCAGAAGCTCAGCCTGGAACGCGCCGCGTCGGTTTCGGCCATTTTCCGCCTCAGCGGCCTGCAGCGTGACCGCCTGACCCTCAAGGGTATGGGTTCGGTAATGCCGCGTGCTGCGAATGACAGCCCCGAGGGCCGTGCCCTCAACCGCCGCGTGGAAATGCTGCTGACCCCGCAGAACACCATGGTCGCGCTGCTGGCCAAGTACCAACAGGCTGCTCCGGCACCGGCGCCGGCTGCAATGGTGGCCGTGCAGGATGCCAAGGCGCCTGCCGCCAAGCCGGCCACCAGCAAGCCGGCTGCCAAGCCCGCAGCGAAAAAGCCCGTGGCCAAGGCGCCTGCCAAAACCACGGCCAAGAAAAAAGCCGCGCCAGCCAAGCCTGTCGCCAAGAAAGCTACCACCGACAAGAAAGTAGCTGCCAATAGCCCTGCGAAGACCAACTGATCGTCAAGGAACGCAGCAATGACCCAATCCCTGGCCGATATGCGCCGCGACTACACCCGTGATGGCCTGGCAGAAGCCCAGGCGCCGGGCGAGCCGTTCGCCCTGTTTCACCAGTGGTTCGCCGACGCGGTCAAAACCGAGCAGGCGCCAGTGGAAGCCAACGCCATGACCTTGGCCACGGTGGACGGCGAGGGCCGTCCGCATTGCCGGGTATTGTTGCTCAAAGGGCTCGATGAGCAGGGTTTCACCTTTTTCACCAATTACGACAGCGCTAAAGGCCAGCACCTGCAAGCCAACCCGTTTGCAGCCATGACCTTTTTCTGGCCGGCGCTGGAACGCCAGGTGCGTATCGAGGGGCGGGTGGTGAAGGTGTCGGCCAAGGAGTCGGACGACTATTACCAGGTGCGCCCACTGGGCAGCCGCCTGGGGGCCTGGGCCTCACCGCAGAGCCGGGTGATTGCCGGGCGTGAAGAGCTGGAGGGGCTGGTGAAGGCCACCGAAGCGCGGTTTTCCGATACGCAGCCACATTGCCCGGAACATTGGGGTGGCTATCGCTTGCTGCCTGAGCGGGTCGAGTTCTGGCAGGGGCGGGCGAGCCGTTTGCATGACCGCCTCAACTACCGACGGGTCGATGGGCAGTGGCTGCGGGAGCGGTTGGCGCCCTGAGATTTTCCGGGGCTTGCCATGCCCTGTCGCGACACCGCGACAGGGCATGGCCTTGCGGCCCATCGCCGGCAAGCCGGGCCCCCACAGGTGGGATCAGGGCATGGTCGGTCTTTCAACGTGACCTTGAATACTCCACCGCCTCCCGTTGCAGCCAGCCTGCCAGTTCCCTGCGCTTCACCTTCGCCAGCCGCGCCTGCTCCAGCCTCTGCAGCATGAACGCGCGTTTGTGCGGATCAGCCCCTGCCAGCGACAACGCCATGTCGCGGTCCATCCAGCGGCGCATGCGCACGTACAGCCACCCGTGGAAATAAAGCCCCGCAACGGTGGCCACCACGACGATGAAGTAATCCATGGCTATCCTTGGTCTCAATTGAAGCGCCATGGCACAGCCGCGCTGGCTGTACCCCGGCTGAATGAAAACAACTTTATTGCGTTTGTACCGTGACAGCCGTCAATGTGCAGCGTCTAATAAGCACCTGACTTATGGAGATTTTACCCATGCGTAAATCCGCTTTGCTGGTGGCAACCTTTACCACCATGTCGCTGCTGCTAGGGGGTTGTGCCTCGAGCCTGACCGGCGATAGCTACTCCCGTGATGAGGCCCGCCGCGTGCAAACCGTACGGATGGGCACTATCGAATCCCTGCGCCCGGTCAAGATCGAGGGTACCAAGACCCCGATCGGTGGTGGTGCGGGCGCCATTGTCGGTGGTGTGGCGGGCAGCGCCGTCGGCGGTGGCCGTGGCAGCATCGTTGCCGCAGTCATCGGTGCCGTTGCCGGTGGCCTGGCGGGTTCCGCTGCCGAAGAAGGCCTGACCCGTACCCAGGGTGTCGAGATCACTGTGCGTGAAGACGACGGCAGCATGCGTGCCTATGTCCAGGCCGTGCAGGAAAACGAAATCTTCCGTGTGGGCGACCGTGTGCGCATCATGACTGTTGACGGCACCAGCCGCGTTTCGCACTGAGCGTAGCGCAGCCAAACAAAACCCCGACTGGCGACTGCCAGCCGGGGTTTTTTTATGCTTCAGGCTGATGGCAGAGCCGGGTACGCGAACCACGGCTCGGCTGACCCCCGTCAAAGGCCCAGCATGTCCCGCGCTACCGCTTCGGCAATGCGAATGCCGTCGACCCCTGCCGACAGGATGCCACCGGCATAACCTGCGCCTTCTCCGGCCGGGAACAGCCCCTTGAGGTTCAGGCTCTGATAGTCCTCGCCGCGGGTGATGCGCAGCGGCGACGAGGTCCGTGTTTCGATCCCGGTCAACACCGCATCAGGCAGGTTGTAGCCCTTGATCTGCCGGTCGAATGCCGGCAGTGCCTCGCGGATCGCCTCGATGGCGAACGCCGGTAGGCTTGGTGCCAGATCGCCCAGGGTCACGCCCGGCTTGTAGGATGGCTCGACACTGCCCAGCGCGGTCGACGGCCGCCCCGCAACGAAGTCACCCACCAGTTGTGCCGGCGCCTGGTAATTGCTGCCCCCCATCACGTAGGCATGGGCCTCAAGGCGTTCCTGCAGTTCGATACCGGCCAGCGGGCTGCCTGGGTAGTCGCGTTCGGGGTCGATGCCGACGACGATGCCGGAGTTGGCGTTGCGCTCGTTACGCGAGTACTGGCTCATGCCGTTGGTAACTACCCGGCCCGGTTCGCTGGTTGCGGCGACCACGGTGCCGCCCGGGCACATGCAGAAGCTGTATACCGAACGGCCGTTACTGGCGTGGTACACCAGTTTGTAGTCGGCAGCCCCCAGTTTCGGGTGACCGGCGTATTTGCCCAGGCGCGCCTTGTCGATGAGCGTTTGAGGGTGCTCGATGCGAAAGCCCACCGAGAATGGCTTGGCTTCCATGTACACGCCTTTGGCATGCAGCATGCGGAAGGTGTCGCGGGCACTGTGGCCCAGGGCCAGAACCACATGGCGCGAGTGCAGTTGCTCGCCGCTTTCCAGCACCACGCCGGTCAACTGGCCATCTTCGATCAGCAGGTCGGTGACCTTTTCCTGGAAGCGCACTTCGGCCCCGAGGGCGATCATGTCCTGACGCATCTGCTCGACCATGCCAGTCAGGCGGAAGGTGCCGATGTGCGGCTTGTTGATGTACAGGATCTCGTCGGGCGCACCGGCCTTGACGAACTCTTCCAGCACTTTGCGGCCGTGGTGCTGCGGGTCCTTGATCTGGCTGTACAGCTTGCCGTCCGAGAAGGTGCCGGCGCCGCCTTCGCCGAACTGCACATTGGACTCGGGGTTGAGCACGCTCTTGCGCCACAGGCCCCAAGTGTCCTTGGTGCGCTGGCGCACTTCCTTGCCGCGTTCGAGGATGATCGGCTTGAAGCCCATCTGCGCCAGCAGCAGGCCGGCAAAAATGCCGCACGGGCCAAAGCCGACCACGATCGGGCGTTCCTGCAGGCCGGCCGGGGCCTGGCCAACGAACTTGTAGGTCACGTCGGGGGCAGGGCCGATGTTGCGATCATCGGCGAACTTGGCAAGCAGCTCGGCTTCGTTGCTGGCTTGCAGGTCGATGGTGTAGATGAACAGCAGCTCGCTGTTCTTCTTGCGCGCATCGTAGCTGCGCTTGAACAGGTTGAAGCTGAGCAGTTGCTCGTCGCGGATGCCCAGGCGCTGGACGATGGCGTCACGCAGCGCTTCGTCGGGGTGGTCCAGGGGCAGCTTCAGTTCGGTGATTCGTAGCATGGCAGGGTCCAGTATCCCGGCCATGGGCGGCCGGCGGCTTTACACAAACCGCCAAGTATAAGCTGTTAGCCGCCTTGACTGGCAGGATAAAAGCGCCCGGTGATCAGTTGTCGCGTGCGCCGCCGTAGTAGCCGCAGCCTTGCAAGGTCTTGCCGTCGATGCGCAATTCGGCACGCAGGTGGTCAACGGCCCCAGTGGCGCTGTCTACGCAGCGTTGTGGTGCGACCCACAGTTCCACATGCTGACCGTTGGCTTCGCTGGTCAGGGTCAGGCCGCCACCGGGGACTTCTTCTTCAAGGAATGGCAGGGGCAGGGGCGCTTGACCCACGCGGTTGAGCACCATGCCCTTGCCACTGGCCTTGACGTCCCAGCCCGGCTCGTGGCCGCTGGCGCGCAGGGTCAGTTGCCTGAAATTGGGGTCTTCGCAGGCGCGGGTGGACGGTTCCAGGCGGTACAGGCGACGCACTTCCAGCTGGCCGTCGCTATTGGCCTGCTTGCTGCCGGTGAGGCGGCCGCGCACATCGGCGAACAGCTTGTCATTGGCACCCTTGGCCAGGTTGGCGGCTTCTTGCAGGATGCCGGTGGCGCCAACGTCATTGATCACGAAGGTACGGTTTTCGCTGCAAGGCTTGAACAGCAGCTGGCCACCGGCAGCGCGCAGTTCGCCCTGCATGCGCGTGGTGCCGATGTTCGGGTCGCTGGGGGCGTCAGCCATCAGTTGGCAGCCGGCGAACAGGGGCAGCAGGGCGGTGAGCAGCAGGGTGGGGGTCAGGCGCATGGGGCGGGCTCCGGGATCTTTGCCGTGAAAGCTGGCCACGTTACGCAGGCTGGCGGTGGATCTCAAGTCAAGGGTTGTTCGCACAGGCGCCCACTGCCCTGAGGATTGCGGGGGACTTGCAGGCGCTGGCTTGCCGGCGACGGGGGGGCGATGCAGACAACACGTTCCTTGCAGGCAGAAAAAAGGGCCTGTGAAGGCCCTTTCCCCAATCAACCACCCAGATACGCGTCGCGCACCTTCGGGTCGGTCAACAAGGCTTCCCCGGTACCTTGCATCACCACCCGGCCGTTTTCCAGCACGTATGCCCGGTCGGCAATCTTCAGCGCCTGGTTGGCGTTCTGTTCCACCAGGAACACCGTTACGCCGTCACGGCGCAACTGTTCGATGATGTCGAAGATCTGCTGGATGATGATTGGCGCCAGGCCCAACGAGGGTTCGTCGAGCAGCAGGAGCTTGGGCTTGCTCATCAGCGCACGGCCAATGGCGAGCATCTGCTGCTCGCCACCCGACATGGTGCCGCCACGCTGTGAGTAGCGCTCCTTGAGGCGCGGGAACAACTGCAGGACTTTGTCCAGTTGCGCCTGGTAGTCGCCTTTGTCGGTGAAGAAACCACCCATCGCCAGGTTCTCCTCGACGGTCAGGCGGGCGAACACGCGGCGGCCTTCCGGTACCACCGCAATGCTCTTGCGCATGATGTGCGAGGACGGCTGGCCGACCAGTTCTTCACCCAGGTACTTGATGCTGCCGCTGTGCGCCTGGGGTGAGCCGCACAGGGTCATCAGCAGGGTCGACTTGCCGGCCCCGTTAGCACCGATCAGGGTGACGATCTCGCCTTGGTTGATCTCCACGTTGACGCTGTGCAGTGCCTGGATCTTGCCGTAGAAGGTGGAAACGTTCTCGAACTTCAGCATTTACGCTTCCCCCAGGTAGGCTTTGATCACATCAGGGTTGTCGCGGATCTCCTCGGGCGTGCCGTGGGCCAGGGGGGTGCCCTGGTTGATCACCACGATATGGTCGGAAATGCTCATCACCAGCTTCATGTCGTGCTCGATCAGCAGCACGGTGACGTTGTGCGACTCACGCAGGTAGCCGATCAGGGCCTTGAGGTCTTCGGTTTCCTTGGGGTTCAGGCCAGCTGCCGGCTCGTCGAGCATGATGATGCGCGGCTGGGTCATCATGCAGCGGGCGATTTCCAGGCGGCGCTGCTGGCCGTAGGCGAGGGTGCCGGCGGTACGGTTGGCGAACTCGGTCAGGTTGACCTTTTCCAGCCAGTACTGCGCGCGCTCCATGGCCTCCTTTTCGCTGCGGCGGAAGCCCGGGGTCTTGAACAGGCCAGCGAAGAAGTTGGTGTTGAGGTGACGGTGCTGGGCGATCAGCAGGTTTTCCAGCGCGGTCATTTCCTTGAACAAGCGCACGTTCTGGAAGGTGCGCACCACGCCTTTGCGGGCGATCTGGTGCCCGGCCAGGCCCTGAATGGGCTGGCCATCGAGCAGGATGGTGCCGCCGCTGGGCTTGTAGAAGCCGGTCAGGCAGTTGAACACCGTGGTCTTGCCGGCGCCGTTCGGCCCGATCAGTGCCACGACCTGTTTTTCCTTGACGGTCAGGCCCACGCCGTTGACCGCCAACAAGCCGCCGAAGCGCATGCTCAGGCCGCTGACTTGCAGAATTTCGCGGCTCATCGACGCAGCTCCATGTGCGGACGTTGCATAGGCAGCAGGCCTTGCGGACGCCAGATCATCATCAACACCATCAGCGCACCGAACATCAGCATCCGGTATTCGCTGAACTCCCGCATCAGCTCTGGCAGCAGGATCATCACGATGGCCGCGAGGATCACGCCCAGTTGTGAGCCCATGCCGCCGAGCACGACGATGGCGAGGATGATCGCCGACTCGATGAAGGTGAACGACTCGGGCGTCACCAGGCCTTGGCGTGCAGCGAAGAAGCTGCCGGCGAAACCGGCGAAGCAGGCACCCAGGGTGAACGCCGACAGCTTGATCACCGTCGGGTTGAGGCCCAGTGCACGGCAGGCGATCTCGTCTTCGCGCAGGGCTTCCCAGGCGCGGCCGATCGGCATGCGCAGCAGGCGGTTGATGACGAACAGTGCCAGCAGGGCCAGCAGCAGGGCCACCAGATAGAGGAAGATGACCTTGTTGATCGAGTTGTACGGCAAGCCGAAGAACTCATGGAAGGTCTGCATGCCCTCGGCGGCACGGCGTTCGAAGGTCAGGCCGAAGAACTCCGGCTTGGGGATGTTGCTGATGCCGTTGGGGCCGCCGGTCCAGTCGGTGAGGTTACGCAGGAACAGGCGGATGATTTCGCCGAAGCCGAGCGTCACGATCGCCAGATAGTCGCCGCGCAGGCGCAGCACCGGGAAGCCGAGCAGGAAGCCGAAGGTGGCGGCCATCAGGCCGGCGATCGGCAGGCATACCCAGAAGCTCCACCCCAGGTAATGCGACAGCATGGCGTAGCTATAGGCGCCGACGGCGTAGAAACCCACGTAACCCAGGTCGAGCAGGCCCGCCAGGCCAACCACGATGTTCAGGCCCAGGCCCAGCAACACGTAGATCAGGATCAGCGTGGCAATGTCGACCGCGCCGCGTGAACCGAAGAACGGCCACACCAATGCGGCGACGATCAGGCCCATGATCACGTAGCGCTGGGTTTTCGGCAGGGTCAGGTAGTTGCTGACTGCCGGTGGGATCAGTTTGCGGTCCGAGCGGCGGCCCATCACCGCACTCCACTGCCGGTCGAACAGTACCCGCAGGAACATCAGTAGCGAACACACGGCAATGATGCTGATGGTGAACGTGCCTTGGCTGTGCACCACCAGGCTGATGCCGTCGATGCTCAGTTTCAGGCCCAGCACCGGGAAGGCCACGGCCCAGACCAGCAAGGCGCTGAAGAACGCCTGTTTGAGATTTCTGTTCATACTTTTTCAACCTCCGGGCGGCCCAGGATGCCGGTCGGCCGGAATAGCAGGACAAGAACCAACAAGCCGAATGCCACGACGTCCTTGTACTGGTCACCGAAGATATCGGCGCCGAACGCTTCGGCCACGCCCAGCACCAGCCCGCCGAGCATGGCGCCCGGGATGCTGCCGATGCCACCCAGTACCGCCGCCGTGAAGGCCTTCAGGCCCACCAGGAAGCCGGCGTTGGGGTTGATCACCCCGTACTGCATGCTCAGCAGCACGGCCGCCACGGCTGCCAGGGCGGCACCGATGACGAAGGTGAGGGCGATGATGTTGTTGGTGTTGATGCCCAGCAGGTTGGCCATCTTGATGTCCTCGGCGCAGGCGCGGCAGGCGCGACCCAGGCGGGAACGGGAGATGAACAGTGTGAGCAGGGTCATGGCGACCAGGGTGACCACGAACACCAGGATCTGCATGTAGCTGATCAGGACCTCCTCCGCGCCACCTGGCCCAAACGAGAAGCTGCCGGGGATCAGGTTGGGGATGGACTTGTCCTTGGAATCTTGCGACAGCAAGACCGTGTTCTGCAGGAAGATCGACATACCGATGGCGGAAATCAGCGGGATCAGGCGGTTGCTGTTGCGCAGGGGGCGGTAGGCAACCCGTTCGATGCTGTAACCGTAGGCACTGGTGACGAAGATCGTCGCGACGAAGGCAACGGTCATCAGGATGGGCAGCGAGTGGATGCCCATCATGGCCAGGCCCGCCAGGGCGATGAAGGCCACATACGAACCGATCATGTACACCTCGCCGTGGGCGAAGTTGATCATGCCGATGATGCCGTACACCATCGTGTAACCGATGGCGATCAAGGCATAGGTGCTGCCGATGGTCAATCCATTAACCAGTTGTTGGAAGAAATGGTAGATCTCAGGCATTACAGCGCTCCTAAAAACCTGATTTGCATTTCGCTGGCGAGGGTAAGGCCAGGAAACCGCGGGTGACGGTTTTAAGATTTTCAGGTGAGCCCGCCCCCGGATCGCGGGGGCCAGGCCCATGAACCTCGTAAAACAAAGCCCACTGCTCGCACAGTGGGCTTCTAGGTCAGCTATTAGTCACGCAGTTACTGAGGGGAGACTTCGGTCTTCGGCTTGCCGAAGTGCCATTCGTAGACCACGAACTTGAAGTCTTTCAGGTCGCCTTTGGCGTCGTAGGACAGCTCGCCGGTCGGGGTTTTGAAGGTGCCGGCGTGGATGGCCTCGGCCACCTTGTCGGTGTCTTCGGACTTGGCGGCCTTGATGCCTTGGGCAATCAGTTCCACAGCCGAGTAGGCAGGGAATACGAACGGGCCGCTTGGGTCTTTGCCGTCAGCCTTGATGGCGTCGACGATCTTCTTGTTCGCAGGGTCGGCGTCGAACGACTTCGGCAGGGTGACCAGCAGGCCTTCGGAGGCGTTCTGGGCGATCTGCGAGATGGAGTCGTTGCCCACGCCTTCCGGGCCCATGAACTTGGCTTTCAGGCCTTTTTCCTGAGCCTGGCGCAGGATCAGGCCCAGCTCTGGGTGGTAGCCACCGTAGTAGACGAAGTCAACGTTGTTCTGCTTGAGCTTCTGGATGATCGAGGAGAAGTCCTTGTCACCCGCGTTGAGGCCCTCGAACACGGCGACCTTGGTGCCTTTTTTCTCCAGGGTCTGCTTGACCGCGGTGGCGATGCCTTCACCGTACTGTTGCTTGTCGTGCAGTACCGCCACCACTTTCGGTTTGACGAAGTCGGCGATGTAGTTGCCGGCCGCCGGGCCCTGAGCGCTGTCCAGGCCGATGGTGCGGAAGATCAGCTTGTAGCCACGGGCAGTGATTTCCGGCGAAGTCGCGGCCGGGGTGATCATGATCACGCCTTCGTCTTCGTAGATGTCCGATGCCGGCTGGGTGGAGCTGGAGCACAGGTGGCCGATGACGAACTTGACGCCGTCGTTGACCACCTTGTTGGCGACTGCCACGGCCTGTTTGGGGTCGCAAGCGTCGTCGTATTCCTTGGCTTCAAGCATTTTGCCATCGACGCCACCAGCGGCGTTGATATCCTTGATGGCTTGCTTGGCACCGATGAACTGCATGTCGCCGTACTGGGTGACAGGGCCGGTCTTGGGGCCGGCGATGCCGATCTTGATGGTATCGGCGGCAAACGAATGGCTGGCTACCCCGGCCAGTACCATCGCGGCGAACAGCTTGGAAATCTTGATCATAGTGCTCCACTCATTCTGTTGTAATTCTTATAGTCCTGGCGGCCAGGGCTACAGACCGGGCGGGATTTGCGGCGTGGCCATGCCAACGCGCAAGCCCACCTTTCCCCCGGAACATGTCCCGGAACTGTACCGGTACAGTGTAGAGCGCTGTCGGATCGCTTGAAAAGCGGTCAAAAAGTGCCTGCTTCCTGGGTTGTCGCTTGATCGAAAGAAAGATACAGAAAGGCGCCATCAAACTGCCTGTATCTGCGCTTTCAGCCCACAAGTTCGGGGCTAATCGACCAAATTACATATTTGAAACCGGGTTTTTCTGCAAAAATGCCGGCCTTTTTTATTGGCGATTTTTGCGGATACCACCCATGACCGATCAAACAAGCACCCTCTATGCCAAATTGCTTGGCGAGACTGCAATCATCGAGTGGAAAGCGCTGGAGCGTTTCTGGGCAAAGGGTGACCTGATTTGGGTCGACCCCAGCCTGGATCTGATCGCTGTGGCTGAGGCGATGGCCGAGAACCGCAGTGAAATCTTCGCCAAATGGCGTAGTGATGGCACTGTGGGGCCTGTCTCGGCAGAGCAGGCCCTGGACCTGCAAACCCGCGATCCAGAGATATGGGCGGTGGTGGTGTCACCGTTCATCGTGATCCAGGCGAAGCGTGCTGACCAGGCGTGATCTTTTTTGGTGCGTAAAAATGCGCACCGGCCTCGTTTTGGTGCTCGCTGCTGCTCAGTGCGGGTAGAGGTAAGTAACAATTCGGCGTGGCGGTAACAGTTTACGGGATGCGTAATGAGGTTGCCCCGCACACCAGCTCGATATCGAATCTGACGGGAGTCATTGATGAACACTGCACTACCTTCGCTTGGTTTTGCCGGCATTGGCCTAATGGGCTTGCCCATGTGCCGCCGGTTGCTGGCTGCGGGCTATCCGCTGACGGTCTGGAACCGTAGCCCGGACAAGTGCGCCGCGCTGGTCGCCGCCGGTGCCCGTCTGGCTGGCAGCCCGGCCGAACTGTGCCGCGACAGCGACATGGTGTTGTTGTGCCTGGCCGACACGGCGGTGGTGCGTGAGGTGGTGTTTGGCGAGCAAGGCGTTGCCGAGTGTGGCCGTGGTGGCCAGTTGCTGATCGACTTCTCGAGCCTGGAGCCTACTGCCACCCGAGAAATGGCGGCCGAGCTGGCAGCGCTGTGCGGCATGGCCTGGCTCGATGCGCCGGTGTCAGGCGGCACCGCGGGTGCCGAAACTGGCACGCTGGCGATCATGGTCGGTGGCGAAGCGGCGGACCTGCAGCGCGCTCAGCCGGTACTTGAGGTGCTGGGCCAGCGTGTCACGCACATGGGGGCGGTGGGCGCAGGCCAGGTGACCAAGGCGTGCAACCAGATGATCGTCGCCTGCAATGCGCTGGTGATTGCCGAAGTGGTGGCCCTGGCCGAGCAGGCCGGGGTGGACGCCACGCTGCTGGCCGAGGCGCTGGCCGGTGGTTTTGCCGATTCCAGGCCGTTGCAGATCCTGGCACCGCAAATGGCCGAGAGCCGCTTCGAGCCGGTCAAATGGCACGTGCGCACCTTGCTCAAGGACCTGGACGGCGCGGTCAAGTTCTCGCGCGAGCAAGGTTCGGCAACACCGCTCAGTGGCCTCGCCGCGCAACTGATGCGCCTGCACGGTAGCCAGGGGTACCTGCATAAAGATCCGGCGACCCTGATAACGCTGTATCGCAGCAAGGGGTAAACACCACGAGGGTGCGCTGCAGCCGGTCCAGCATGGGTTGCAGCTCGGCCCAGGGCATTGGCCGCCCGAGCAGAAAGCCTTGCAGGTAGTCGCAGGCGTGGTCTGCGAGAAACGCTCGCTGTTCCTCGGTTTCCACGCCTTCGCTGACCACTTGCAAGTGCAGCGTATGCGCCATCACGATGATTGCCTGGACAATTTCACGGTCTTTCTGGCTGGCCGGCACGCCTTGCAGGAAGGTGCGGTCGATCTTCAGCACATCCAGGGGCAGGTGCTTGAGGTAGGCCAAGGACGAGTAGCCGGTGCCGAAGTCGTCGATCGACAGGGCGACGCCCAGGGCGCGGACCCGTTTCAGCAGGTTGACCGTGCGCTGGATATCCCCCATCAAGGCGTTTTCGGTCACTTCCAGCTCCAGCTGGTGCGCTGAGACCCCGGCGTGGAACAAGGCCTTCTCCACCTCGTTGGGCAGTTCGTCATGGCTGAGGGTCACCGCCGAGCAGTTGACCGTTACCTTGAGGTCGCCGTGGCCGCCGCGCTGCAGCAGTGCCAGGTCGGCGCAGGCGTGCCGCAACACCCACAAGTCGAGGTCGACGATCAGGCCGTTGGTTTCGGCTATGCCGATGAACCGGTCGGGCCCAAGCAGCCCATGCTGGGGGTGCTGCCAGCGTACCAGGGCCTCCAGCTTGGCCACCCGCCCAGTGCGCTGGTCGAAGATCGGCTGGTAATGCACGCACAGGCCGCGCTCTTCCAGCAGCGCCAGTCGCAACTCTTCTTCCAGTTGCAGGGCAATCGAGGCGCGTGCCTTGAGACTGTCATTGAAAAAATTCAGGCTGTTGCGGCCGTTGTCCTTGGACTGGTAAAGGGCCAGGTCCGCATGCTTGAGCAGCTCTTCGGCGCTGCTGCCATCATCCGGAAAGATACTCACCCCAATACTGGTGGTCATCACCATGCGCCTGCCGCAAAGCTCGATGGGGTCTTTCATGCGTTGCATGATGCGCTGGGCCAGGTGGCGGGCTTCGTCGCGGCTGTTGAGGCTGGTGACCACGCAGAACTCATCGCCACCAAAGCGTGCCACCAGGTCCTGGCTGCGGGTCGCGGCCTTGATATGGTTGGCAATGACCTTGAGCAATTCATCGCCAGCGTGGTGGCCAAGGCTGTCATTGATGCGTTTGAAATGGTCGATATCCAGGAACATCACCGCCAGGCGGCTTTCGCTGGCCAGGTGCTCGGCCAGGCGTTCGGCGAACAGTTGGTTGAAACCACGGCGGTTGACCAGGTTGGTCAGTGCATCGTAGTGCGCTGCCTGCTGCAGTGACGCGCGGGCCTGGTCCAGTTCGCTGAGCAGCACGCTGACCCGGCGCAGGTCATGCTCCTTGCTTTGCAGCTTCTTGTCGGCCAGGGCCGCACTGATGCTGGCACCACTGATCAGCAAGGTGATGAAACCGATGCCCAGCGCCAGTTGCAGGCTGTTATCCCCAGACGGCAAGCGCAGTGCGGTATCGCTGGGGATGACCAGGGTCATTGCCGACATCGCCGTGAAATGGGAAGCCACCATACCCGCGGCGATCAGCAGGCTGGCGCCGTACTTCGCGGCCTGGTACAGGGTGCCGCTGCCATTGCGAAAGTTGCGCGCCAGGTACAATGCCAGCAGGCTGGTGAGCGGGGCGATGATGGCAGCACCCAGCAGCGGGCCGGTCTGGTAGTACTGCCGGGCGCCGGTTTGCATCGCGGCCATGCCGACAAAGTGCATGAGGACGATACCCATGCCGATCAGTACCGCGCTTTGTACGATGTGTGGCGTGCGCATGTCCTTGCGATCGAGGCTGCGCATGACCAGCCATGCAACCGCCAGGGCAATGAGCAGGGAAAGGATGGTCAGCGGCAGGTCGTAGTGCACTTCGACGGATGCCTGAAAGGCCAGCATGCTGATGAAATGCATGGCCCAGATGCCGCCGGCCAGGCAGCAGGCGCCAAGTACGTTCCATTGCCGGTGGGCGGTAGGGTCTTCGCTGTGGGACTGGCGCTCGGCCATGTCGAGGGTGGCGAAACAGGCTGCGCAGGCTACTACGTAGGCGAGTAGAACCAGCAGCGGCTCATGCCGACAATCGAGCAGGATACGTCCGGTTGCCGGCAGGTCGGCGAACAGTTGCAGGCCCAGCCACTCCATGGAATGCCTCTCGATCGAGTTTTCACTCGTCTGCGCTACAACCCTGTGCAGACTGCCCAGAGGCAGTATAGGAACAAGTGTTTAAGCCTTCCTGGATAATGGCACATTGATTTCTACGATTTGGTTATCAACCTAATCGCTGTCGGAAATATGGCACCCGCCCAAGGGCAGCGTGCCCGCGATGTGCCTGGCACGATGCCAGGCACCGGCTTCGCCGGTTTTCGCGGGCACCTGCGCTGCCCAGGGGGAGGGGTGCTGGTATGGCGTCAGCCGGCGACTAGTACACGAATGGCTTCCAGGCGCAGGGCAGCTTTTTCCAGCATTGCCAGGCCCTCTTCGCGCTGCTTGCGCAGGGCGTCGATTTCGCTGTCACGTACGCTTGGGTTCACCGCTTGCAGGGCGAGCAGGCGCGCCAGTTCTTCGTCGGCCTCCGCTGCCAGGCGGCGTTGGGCTTCGGCCACACGCTCGACGTGGGTCGGCAGGATCTTCTCTTCGCCACCGCTGATGCGCTTGGCCAACACGTCGCGCTGCGCCTGGACAAACTTGTTGGCGCTGGCCCGTGGCACGCTTTCAAGCTGGTCGTTGAGCGTTTCGAAGGCCACGCGCGAGGCCAGGTCGTTGCCGTTGGCATCGAGCAGGCAGCGCAGTGCCGCAGGGGGCAGGTAACGCCCCAGTTGCAAGCTTCGCGGTGCCACCACCTCGCTGACGAACAGCAGTTCGAGCAGCACGGTACCGGGCTTGAGCGCCTTGTTCTTGATCAGGGCGACGGCCGTATTGCCCATGGAGCCGGACAGCACCAGGTCCATGCCGCCTTGCACCATCGGGTGTTCCCAGGTCAGGAACTGCATGTCTTCGCGCGACAGCGCCTGGGCGCGGTCGTAGGTAATGGTCACACCTTCGTCGTCGCCCAGCGGGAAGCTGGCGTCGAGCATTTTTTCGCTCGGCTTGAGGATGAGGGCGTTCTCGGAGTGGTCTTCGCTGTCGATGCCAAAGGCGTCGAACAGCGTTTCCATGTAGATCGGCAGGGCGAACTGGTCGTCCTGCTCGAGGATGGCTTCTACCAGCGCCTCGCCTTCACCCGCGCCGCCCGAGTTCAGCTCCAGCAAGCGATCGCGGCCGGTGTGCAGTTCGGCTTCCAGGCGCTCGCGTTCGTGACGGGCGTCGGCCACCAGGCTGTCCCAGGCCTTGCTGTCGCCGCCTTCGAGCAGCGGCAGCAGGCGTGGGCCGAACTGGTGTTGCAGGGCGTTGCCGGTCGGGCAGGTGTTGAGGAACGCGTTGAGCGCTTCGTGGTACCACTGGAACAGGCGTTCCTGCGGGCTGCTCTGCAGGTAGGGGACATGCAACTGGATGGTGTGCTTCTGGCCGATACGGTCCAGACGGCCGATACGTTGTTCCAGCAGGTCCGGGTGGGCCGGCAGGTCGAACATCACCAGGTGGTGCGAAAACTGGAAGTTGCGGCCTTCGCTGCCGATCTCGGAGCAGATCAGCACCTGGGCGCCGAACTCTTCATCGGCAAAGTAGGCGGCTGCCCGGTCGCGCTCCAGAATGCTCATGCCCTCATGGAACACCGAGGCCGGAATGCCGGAGCGCACGCGCAGGGCGTCTTCCAGGTCCATGGCGGTTTCGGCGTGGGCACAGATGACCAGCACCTTGGTGCGCTTGAGCATTTTCAGGGTGTCGATCAACCAGTCGACCCTTGGGTCGAAACGCCACCAGCGCTCGTCGTCGGTGCTGTCACCCTGTGCCTGGAAGGCGACCTCCGGGTACAGCTCGGCTTTCTCGCCTGGCGGCAGCTCGCGGTATTGCTCGGGCATGGCCACCGGGTAAGGGTGCAGTTGGCGCTCCGGGAAGCCCTGGACCGCCGCGCGGGTGTTACGGAACAGCACTCGGCCGGTGCCGTGGCGGTCGAGCAGCTCACGGATCAGCCGCGCGCTGGCCTGGGTATCGCCATCGCTGACCGCGGCCAGCAGCGCTTCGCCCTCAGCCCCCAGGAAGCCCTGGATGGTGGCGTGTGCCTTCGGCGACAGGCGGCCTTCGTCGAGCAGCTCTTGCACGGCTTCGGCGACCGGGCGGTAGTGATCGCTTTCGGCGCGGAAGGCGGCCAGGTCGTGGAAACGGTTGGGGTCGAGCAGGCGCAGGCGAGCGAAGTGGCTGTCCTGGCCAAGCTGTTCAGGGGTAGCGGTAAGCAGCAGTACGCCAGGAATCACCTGGGCCAGTTGCTCGACCAGGGCGTATTCGGCGCTGACCTGGTCCTCGTGCCAGACCAGGTGGTGAGCCTCATCGACAACCATCAGGTCCCAGCCGGCGGCAAACAGCGCATCCTGGGCCTTCTCGTCCTCTACCAGCCACTCCAGGGCCACCAGTGCCAACTGGGCGTCATCGAACGGGTTGCTGGCGTCGCTTTCGATGAAGCGTTCGGCGTCGAACAGCGCCACCTGCAAGTTGAAGCGCCTGCGCATTTCTACTAGCCACTGGTGCTGAAGGTTCTCCGGCACCAGGATCAGTACTCGGCTGGCCCGGCCCGTCAGCAACTGGCGGTGAATGACCAGGCCAGCCTCGATGGTCTTGCCCAGGCCCACTTCGTCGGCCAGCAGTACCCGCGGCGCGCTGCGGTCGGCGACTTCGCGGGCAATGTGCAACTGGTGAGCGATTGGCTGAGCGCGGCAACCGCCCAGCCCCCACAGCGCCGACTGCATCTGCTTGCTGGTGTGCTGCAGTGTGTTGTAGCGCAGGCTGAACCACGCCAAAGGGTCGATCTGCCCGGCAAACAGGCGGTCGCTGGCCAGGCGGAACTGAATGAAGTTCGACAGCTGGGTTTCCGGCAAGGTGCGCGGCTGGTTCTGCCCGTCGAGGCCGTGGTAGACCATCAGCCCGTCGATGTCCTCGACCTCGCGTACGGTCAGCTTCCAGCCTTCGAAGTGGGTGATCTGGTCACCTGGCGCGAAGCGCACGCGAGTCAGCGGCGCATTGCGCAGGGAATACTGGCGCGTGTCGCCAGTGGCCGGGTAGAGCACGGTCAACAGGCGGCCATCCTGCGCCAGGATGGTACCCAGGCCGAGCTCTGCTTCGCTGTCGCTGATCCAGCGTTGCCCCGGTTGATACTGCTGCGCCATACTGCCTGAACTCCCGCGATGAAAAAGCCGATTATGTTAACGGATCGGCCGGTGAGACCAAAGTGCCGAGCGCACCTAATGGTGCCGAAAGCCATCAGTCTAGCCGTTTCACCGCTCTGTACCGCACCGCCGACGAGGGCCACGCACCAACATGTCTGCCAAGCACAGCTGGATCAGCGCTTCCATGGCCGTGGGCAGCCTGTTGCTGCTCAGTGCCTGCGAGCAGAAAACCTTCGAGCCTTTGGCCCCCATTCCCACCGATCAGCTTGAAGTGCTGGGCGTGCAGGCGCCGATCAAGAGCGTGCATTTTCGCGACCGCGATGGCGAAGGGCTGCTGGTATTGAGCCGCAGCGATGGCCAGGCCAGCGACCCGGAAAGCGAGCAGGAGGTCGACAAGGTGGTGCTCAAGGCCACCTTGTACGGGCGCACGGCGCAAAGCGATGCGTTCAAGGCCCGCTGGCAGATCGAGCAGGAAACCACGTGCCCCGGCCTGGACCTGGATGTCGACTTCTATACGGATGTCAGTGACGTCAGCGACCTGAACAAAGATGGCGTGGCCGAAGTGACAGTTGCCAGTCACGCCTTTTGCGGCGGGGGTATCGACCCCCACGACATCGCCATCGAAATGCGTGAAGGGCAGGCCAGCTACACCATTACCGGGCAGTCGCTGATCAGCCCCGCAGGCGAGGACCCGGTAGGGGGCGAGCGCACCGACAGCGCTTCGCTCAAGAACGCCCCGCAAGTATTGCGTGACCATATGGATGCGGTCTGGCAGCAGGTCTACAAGCGCCCCTGGAGCGAAGCCAGCCCGCCCAGTGACGACGAGCCTGACGATGATGTGGAGTAAAGGTTGGGCCTGAGATCAAGGTAATGCCGCGCCTGCCGATACAGCGGGCATAGGAGAACGCCCATGTTGCCGCCGATCATACCGCTCAGTGCCGCCCCGGTGACCTCGCAACAGGACCCGGTCAAACCTACCCCCGACATCAAGCCGGTGGTACCGGCGCAGCCTGCGTCCGGCGAAACTGCCATCGACCTCAAGCAGCAGCGCGATCCGCAGGAGCAGGCACTGCTGTTGCGTGATGAGCAGCGCCGCCAGCAGCAACGGCGCCAGCAGCGTGGGGCGGGGCGCTATAACCCTGAGCCTGGCGACGAGGTCAACGCCGACAATACTGTCCCGGTCGTGCCCTTGATGGACGAGCCCAACCGCCAAGGGCTGCTGGTGGACATCGAAGTCTGACACGGGGCTGGTCAGCGCCGGCGTCGGGCTTCATCATGCAAGTCTCCGTTGATCGTCGAGCCCACCCATGAGCCAAGACAACCTTATCGATTTCGATGCTGAACGCGCCAAGCGCGTGCATGACCTCAAGGAAAAGCGCCTGAACGAGATGCGCAATGCATTCGAGCAGGCTCTGCCGTTGAACACTGGCAAGAAAAAGAAGCCCAAGGGCAAGCCGAAGAAGCGCTGAAACTTGACGCAGGTCAACCCTGCACCTGCCTCGTGTGCCCGGGCCCGGGCACCATTGACCCTGATCAATTTTCCCTCGCCCGACATTGGTTAACGTTCTCCCATCGGACAACGGCAAACGAATGGGGAGGCCAGCATGTTCTTCGACAATGTGGTTATCGCCGGTGTGGTAACGGTCGGGCTGATGGTTGCTTTCTTTGCCGGTCTGGGCATTTTCATCTGGAAGGACTCGAACAAGCGCAAGCCGCGCTGACCTTCCGGGTACACGAGCACGCAAGGCATTTAGGGCGACTTCGGTCGCCCATTTTTTTTTGCCTGGCATTTGCGTGTTGCCTGCCGGGCCACAGGGCTCAAGCCAGCCATCGCGCAGCGTGGCGTGCGCTGACGCAGCAGTTGGATTGCAATGAAGATGAGTAGCTAGCTAATTATTCATTTTCACTTTATTCTCTGCGCCATTGTCTATCTTTTCACTACTACCCTCCCCGCAAGGTTCGCCCAGTGCCCATCACGCTTCAGGCCCTGTTCGCCCCCACCCCCCTCGCCATCAAGTTCGCCATCAAAACCCTGCTCGGTGGTGGCCTGGCGTTGTGGCTGGCAATGCGATGGGGCCTGGAGCAGCCGTCCTGGGCATTGATGACGGCGTTTATCGTTGCCCAGCCGCTGTCTGGCATGGTGGTGCAGAAAGGCCTGGCGCGGTTGGCCGGGACCTTTGTCGGTACGGTCATGGCGGTGGTGCTGCTGGGCCTGTTCGCCCAGACCCCGGGGCTGTTTCTGATTGCCCTGGCCTTGTGGCTGGCCTTGTGCACCCCCC